>JAQBQC010000071.1 GCA_028287205.1 Gemmatimonadota bacterium | reverse complement strand
AAGAAGAAGCGGCTGCCTGCGCCCAGAACGCTCTCCACCCAGAGACGGCCATCGTGCAGCTCGACGAACTTGCGCGCGATCGCGAGCCCGAGCCCCGTGCCGTGATGCTGCCGCGACGCCGACGCATCGACCTGCGCGAACTCGCGAAAGACGAGCTCGTGATGCTCCGGCGCGATGCCGATTCCGCTGTCGCCGACCTCGATGAGCATCGCGTGCCCGCGATCGGTTGGGGTGCCGCGCGTGCAGCGGACCCACACTCGCCCGCCGGGCAGGGTGAAGTCGATCGCATTGCCGAGGAGATTGCCGAGCACGTGCGCGATCTTCTCGCGGTCTGCGTAGAGCGGCGGAAGGCCGGGCTCGATCGTGACGGCGAGCGTGTGTCCCTTCTTCGCGACGAGCGACTCGTTGAGCGCGCATACCTGCTCGACGACGGACTCGAGGCTGAACTCGCTGCGCGTGAGCGTGAGCTGATTGGCGGCGCCGCGCGCGTACGTGAGGATCTCGCCGATCATGTCGAGCAGCTGACGGCCACCCCCGATGATGCCGCTCACGCTGTCCTTCTGCCGCGCGGTGAGCTCGCCGAGAATGCCATCGCGCAGGATCTCGCCGTGCGTGATGATGGCGGTGAGCGGCGTACGCAGATCGTGCGAGATATTCGACAGAAACTGGGTGCGCAGCGCCGCCTCGTTTCGGAGCTCTGCGATCAGGCGCGACAGCTCCAGATTCTGTTCCTGGAGCGATGCGAGTCGTTCTGCGGAGACGTCGTCGACGTAGGCGCGTGTCATCGCTAAATCATACCGGCAATCTGTGCGTATTCCAATTGTTCACGGCTTCTGCATGACACAATACGATCACTGCGTGACGGGAATCACGCTCCAATCGAACGCCAGAATGCTATTATCCGTGGTGGCGGTTCGGCGAACCCATGCATGGCATGCGGATTGCCTTGTTTAGTGTGTCTCACTACCTGAAGGAGCTTTACATGTCGATTACCCGGTGGCTCACTCCCGTCGCGCTGACGTCCGCGCTTTTGATGGGCGCTTGCAAGAAGTCGGACAGCGCGCAGCTCGCGCAGGACTCCACCGCGTATGCGCGCGATCTCCAGATGGCCAATCGCGATTCAGCGGCGCAGCCTCAGCTCAACGATGCGCCGCCGGCTCCCGCCGCGGCTCCTGCAGCCGCGCCCGCGCCCGCCCCAGCGCCCGCACCGGCGCGTACGCGCAGGAATCCGGCAACGGGAACATCCGCGGCGCCGGCCGCGCCCGCGGGGCCGACGACGACGGCCAGCGGCAACACGGTAGTGCGCGGAAAGGCCGGCAGTGAAGCAGCAGTCGGCACCGTCGCAAGCGGCACTGCACTCGATCTCAGCTCCACCCAGCGTGTGTGCACGAACACGAATCATGTCGGCGACAAGTTCACCGCCACGGTCAACCAGGCGGTTACGGGAAGCAACGGTGTCACGATCCCGTCCGGCGCGAAGGCAGTGATCGCGGTGTCGCAGCTCAAGCAGAGCGGCAAGACCGGCGACCCGATTCAGATGACCTTCGATGTCACGAATCTGACGTGGGGCGACAAGAGCTTCCCGATCGATGCCACGATCGATCACGTGGATGTCGAGAAGGTTCGCAATGCCAGCACGAAGTCGGACGTCGCGAAGGTTGGCGGTGGCGCGGTGATCGGCGGCATCATCGGGCAGATCATCGGACACAGCACCAAGAGCACGGTGATCGGCGCGGCCACGGGTGCTGCGGCCGGTACCGCGGTCGCGATGGGAACGGCGGGCTACGACGGCTGCGTGCCGGTGGGCGGAAACATCAAGATCCACCTGAACGCGCCCGCCCAGATCCAGAGCGAGTAGCATCACCGGCGCACGCTCGCGCGGCCCCGGCCGTCGCGAGCGTGTCGCCAGCGCGCCCGGCTAGTATCCCGTGGCGCCCCCGCTGGTACGCGGATCCACGATGCCTTCCCAGCCGTCGTCGACCCGCCCCACCATGATCACGCGGCCAACGTAGCCGCCCGGCGCGAATGTGGCCGCCTCGATCTTGTGGCCCATCGCGCGCAGCGTATCCACCGTGGCGAGGCTCAGGCCGTTGGGCTCGTAGCGCAGCTCGTCGGGCCATGCCTGATGGTGGATGCGCGGCTCCGACACCGCGTCGGCATACGTCATGTGATGATCGATCACGTTCACGATCACCTGTGCGACGCTCGTGATGATGCGCGGGCCGCCGCGAGAGCCGAGCACCATGAGCAGCTGTCCCTTCGGATCGACGATGATCGTCGGCGACATCGCGCTGAGCATTCGCTTGCCCGGCGCGATCGCGTTCTGCTCGCCCTGCACCAGCCCGAACATGTTCGGCTGTCCCGGTCGCGCCGCAAAGTCGTCCATCTCATCGTTGAGAAAGAATCCAGCGGCCGCTACGTACACGCCCGACCCGTAGAGATCGTTGAGCGTCGTCGTCGTCGCAACGGAGTTCCCGTGCTCGTCCACCACCGAGTAGTGTGTGGTGTTGACGCCTTCCGACTTCGTGCCGGCGAATATGCCCGTCCGTGACGCGTGCTCGACGTCGATGGAGGCCGCGCGATCGCGCGCGTATGCCTTGCTCGTGAGCTGCGTGACGTTCACGTGCACGAACGCGGGATCGCCGAGCTTCGTGTTTCGATCGATGAATGCACGCCGCAGCGCCTCCGCCATGAGATGGTAGCTCAGCGCGCTCCCGGCCCGGGTGGGCTTGAACTGCTCGAGGATGTTGAGCGTCTCGAGCACGGAGATCCCTCCGGATGACGACGGCGGCATCACGAGCAGCCTGTAGCCGCGATAGGTGCCCGTGAGCGGCGCTCGCCAGTGCGGAGCGTAGCGGGCGAGATCATCCTTCGTGATGATGCCGCCGCCCTTCTGCATTTCCGCGACGATCGCGTCGGCGATCGGCCCCGTGTAGAACGCGGCCGCGCCGTTGGCGGCGATCGCGCGAAGTGTGTTCGCGAGCGCGGGCTGCCTGAGCATGGCGCCGACCGCCAGCGGCTGGCCGTTCGGCATGAACACCGCGGCTCCAGCGAACGGTGCGATCCGCTCGGAATTTCCGCGGATGGACTCCGCGAGCGCATTGTCCACCGTGAATCCGCTGTCGGCCAGCCGAATCGCGGGCGCCATGACCCTCAGGAGGGGCATCGTGCCGTACCGCGCGAGCGCCGTCGTGAGCCCCTCCACGGATCCGGGCACGCCGGACGCGAGATGCCCCACCTGGCTCCTGTCGGTCACGCGCCCCTTCGCGTCCAGGAACATGTCGCGCGTCGATGCGAGCGGGGCGACCTCTCGATAGTCGAGAGCGAAGGAGCGGCCGTCGTTGAGGCGGATGAGCATGTAGCCGCCGCCGCCGAGATTGCCCGCTTCGGGGTGGGTGACGGCAAGCGCGAATCCCGTCGCGACGGCGGCGTCGACCGCGTTGCCGCCCTCGCGGAGAATCTCGAGCCCGGCTTCGCTCGCGAGCGCGCTGTTGCTCGCGACCATCGTGCGCGGCGCGACCGCCGTGTTGTTGACGCCCGAGAGCGGCCACGCACCCGGAAGTGGGATGCGGGCAGTGTCCGCGATCGCCTGAGCCGCCTTGGCAGCGCTCATCGAGACCGGTGTGTTGGGGAGCGTAGTGGGAACGGGAGCGCTGGTCGTGCGCTTCGCCGGGTGACAGGAGATCAGCAGAGCTCCGGCGGTGACCGCGATCACACCAATCGTGCGCTTCCCGATTCCTGGCTGTCGAGGCACGAACTCTCCTGTAAAATCTCTTGCTACTGGCGCGCGACGCGGCATAAGTTAGCCCGCGTGACGCGTCGCGTCACCTCCTCACCCCAATCGAGTACGTGACTGCGTCGCACTCCGATCCTCGCCTCACCGAGCGACGAAATCCCCGCACCGCGGACATCGATCTCGCCACCCCCCGCGAGATAGTCGATCTGCTGCATGCCGAAGACCGTTTTGTACTCGACGCCGTGGCAACCCAGCGTGAGGCCATTGCGCGCGCGATCGAGCTCGCCGAGCAAGCATTTCGAGCGGGTGGGCGCCTCTTTTACGTGGGCGCGGGCACCTCGGGGCGGCTTGGCGTGCTCGACGCGAGCGAATGCCCGCCAACCTTCGGCACCGATCCCGAGATGGTGCAGGGAATCATTGCGGGCGGCCTTCCGGCGCTCACGCAGTCGCAGGAGGGCGCGGAGGACGTCGCCTCCGATGGTGCGGATGCGATGACCGCGCATCTGGTTGGCCCGCGTGACTTCGTGCTCGGCATCGCCGCCTCGGGAACCACGCCGTACGTTCGCGGAGCGCTCGAGCGCGCCTCCGCGCTCGGTGCGCACACGGGGATCCTGGCCTGCTCGCCGCCCGCGCAATCGGTGCTCGACCTCGTGGACGTGGCGATCCTTCCGATCACGGGCGCCGAGCCCGTGACGGGCTCGACTCGCATGAAGGCAGGGACGGCGACGAAGCTCGTGCTCAATGCGATCTCCACCGGCGCGATGATTCGGATCGGCAAGACCTTCGGCAACCTCATGGTTGACCTGCGCGCGATGAGCGCGAAGCTCGTCGATCGGGGCGAGCGCATCGTGATGGAGGTGACCGGCGCGGAGCGCGAGGTAGCGCGCCAGCTCATCGATCGTGCGGGCGGAAGCGTGCGCACCGCGATCGTGATGCAGCAGCGCGACTTCTCGCGCGACGATGCAGAGCGCGCGCTGCGCGAGGCGGGCGGTGTCGTGCGACGGGTGCTGCCTCACGCACCGCCACCGGTCGAGTGAGCGATGATCGCGCGAGCGGCACGACGCGGAGCAACGTGCTCGTGGGGCTGATGTCGGGCACCTCCGCGGACGGCATCTCCGCCGCCGCAGTGCGCTTCGAAGGCGAGCGCGCGGAATCGCCGAGCGCGACGCTGCTCGCGTATCACGAGCAGCCGTACGCGAGCGCGCAGCGCGATCGGCTCTTGCGCGCGCTGGACGGCGCATCGCTCGCCAAGCTCGCGCGCCTCGACTTCGAGCTCGGCGCATGGCTCGCCGACGCGGCGCTCGCGGTGATCGGCGCCGCCGGGCTGGTGCCGCGCGATGTGCGCGCGATCGCGTCGCACGGGCACACGATCTGGCACGAGGCGCCCCTCGCGACGTGGCAGATCGGGCAGAGCGCGGTGATCGCCGAGCGGGCGGGCGTGGATGTGATCTCCGATTTCCGCGTGCGCGACGTGGCGGCGGGCGGGCAGGGCGCCCCTCTCGTGGCGATCGCGGACCGCCTGCTCTTCGGCGCCGACGCGGAATGGCGTGCGCTGCAGAACATTGGAGGGATCGCCAACGTGAGCGCCGTGCCGCCGCGCGGCGTGGAGGCGTCCGTCGTCGCGTTCGACACGGGTCCGGGCGTCGCGATCATCGACGGCGTCGTGCGCACGGTCTCGCCGGGGCTCGCGTACGATGTGGACGGGGCGCTCGCGCTGCGCGGCACGGCGATCGAGAGCGTCGTCAGCGATTCGCTGAGCGAGCCGTACTTCGCATCGCCGCCGCCGAAGTCCACCGGGCGCGAGCTCTTCAACCGCGCGTACATCGCGCGCTTCATCGAGCGCTGCCGCGCCGCGAGCGCTACAGCGACGAACGAAGACATCATCGCGACGGCGGTTTCCTTCACCGCGCGATCCATTGCGGATGCGTATCGCCGCTTCGTTACCGCGCCGGTAGCCGACGTGGTGCTCTCCGGCGGCGGCGCGCGCAATCCGGCGCTCGTGGCGGCGCTCACCACCGCGCTCGCGCCGCTGCCGGTCAAGACATTCGACACCGTCTTTTTCGACGGTGATGCGAAGGAGGCCGTCGCCTTTGCATTCCTCGGGCGACTCTTTCTCGATCGCCGCGCGGCGAACATTGCGGCCGCCACGGGGGCGCGCGGACCTCGCGTGCTCGGCAAGCTGACGCCCGCATGAGCGCCTCGACCGCACTCCTGCTCCCCGCCATTCGCTGGGATGCGAATCACGGCTTCGAGGCGGAGCGGGCGGCGATCGACAAGGCGCTCGCGCTGGGCGTGGGCGGATTCATTCTGTTCGGTGGTGAGCAGGAGCGCGTGCGCGCGCTCACGAAGGAGCTGCGGCAGAAATCGCGCGTGCCGCTGCTCATCGCCGCGGATCTCGAGCGCGGCGCAGGGCAGCAGTTCACCGGTGCGACGGGACTCCCGCCGCTCGCAGCGATCGCCTCCCTCGACGATGCGGATGCGGTGCGCCGTGCGGCACGTCTCACCGCGCGCGAGGCGCGCACGCTCGGGCTCAACTGGGATCTCGCGCCCGTCTGCGATCTCGACATCGTGCCCGAGAATCCGATCGTCGGCACTCGCTCGCTCGGTAGCGACGCGCGGCGTGTCGCGATCCTCGCGCAGGCGTGGATCCAGGCGTGCCAGGCAGAGGGCGTGCTCGCATGCGCGAAACACTTTCCGGGACACGGGCGCACGCGCAGCGACTCGCACTCGGGGTTGCCGGTGGTGGACGCGTCGCGGGCCGAGCTGATGGAGCACGATCTTGCGCCGTTTCGTGCGGCGATCGAGGCGGGCGTAGCCGGTGTGATGACGGCGCACGTGTCGTATCCGGCGCTGGACGCGAGCGGCGCGCCGGCGACGATGTCGCGCGAGATGCTGCAATGGCTGCTGCGCCAGCAGATGCGCTTCGATGGCCTCATCGTGACGGATGCGATGATCATGGAGGGCGCGATCGCGGAGCACGGCGAGGAAGAGGCGGCGATTCGCGCGCTCGATGCCGGGTGCGATCTGCTGCTGTATCCGAAGGATCTGGAGGCGGTATCGGGCGCGATCGATCGCGCGCTCGCGGCGCACCGGCTCGACGCCGCTCGCATCCAGACGTCGCTGCGCCGGCGGCTCAAGTGGGCGCAGTGGTCGTCGCCGGCGAACGAGTACCGTCGTCCGTCGGGCACGG
>JAQBQC010000023.1 GCA_028287205.1 Gemmatimonadota bacterium | reverse complement strand
CGTTCCAGGAGCTCTTCGACCGCCGCATCCCCGAGTGGCGCCGCGACAATCAGTATCTCCGCTACGCCATCGACATTCCGCTCGAGGAGATTCTCGATGCGCACGCGGCCACGAAGGCGGCGCTCTTCGCCGAGATCCTGCGGCGCACCGGCGTGAAGCTCGACCCCGCGGTGATGACGATCGGCTTCGCGCGCCGCGCGACGCCCTACAAGCGGGCGGATCTCATCTTTTCCGACATCAAGCGACTCAAGGCGATCGCCGAGCGCTCGGGAAAGATTCAGCTCGTCTTCGGCGGCAAGGCGCATCCGAAGGACGAAGGTGGGAAGACGCTCATCAAGCAGATCTACGCCGCGGCCGCCGAGCTGCGGAATTCAGTGCAGGTGGTGTACGTCGAGAACTACGAGATGGACATCGCGCACCTCATGACGTCGGGCGTCGATCTCTGGCTGAACAATCCGACGAAGCCGCTCGAGGCCTCGGGCACGAGCGGAATGAAAGCCGCGCTCAACGGCGTTCCGTCCTACTCGGTGCTCGATGGGTGGTGGGTGGAGGGGTGCATCGATGGCGTCACCGGATGGGCGATCGGCCGTGCGCGCGGCGGGCCGGACGATGAGATCGCCGACCTGTACGTGAAGCTCGAGCGCGTGATCCTGCCGCTCTACTACGGTCTCCCCTTCTCGTGGGCGAACGTGATGCGCAACGCGATCGCGCTCAACGGCTCGTTCTTCAACACGCAGCGGATGGTCGGCCAGTACGTCCACAACGCGTACTTCCCGGCCGCAAACCAGCGCCCCATCCCCGTCGCACCGGCAGAGAATGCAAAGGAGAGCGTCCAAAGCGCCTGGGCAGGAGTCCGCTAACGACAATGGTTGTTCGCCGCTCGTGCGCACTCTCGCCGCTCTCAAAGTTTCATCCGTTCAATCCGTTCAATCCGTTTCTGTCCGTATCTCATTGTTAGTGCCCGCCTGAGCGGCAGTCCCGTACGCGTTCCGCGATTGCGCCCATGCAGGCACTAACAATCTGATGAAACGGATTGAACGGACAGAAACGGACAGAAACGGAAACGTGCAAACGCATTTTCTCCGTTTTTGTCCGTTTATTCCGTTTGTGTCCGTATTTCACACTGTTAGTGCCCGCCCGCGCAACGATTACGGCTGACACGGAAACGGTTGAGGTTGCTTTCCTGGCAACCCCCTCGTTTATGGGGAAGAACCCTCCTCTTCCCCCGGCGTTCCAATGCCCAACAGCCGGTCCCGCGCCAGGCGTCGCTGGATCAGTAGGAAGCGCAGCTTTCGCCGCCGCTGGCCAGTGTACGTGATGCTGCTGATCTTCTGCGCCACCGCACTCGCGATCGTCGTGCTCGTGCTCATCGACATCGAGACGCCGCCGCGAGCCGCGCAGGCCCAGCAGCGCCGGCCGGTGCCCGCCGCCATCCGCTGATCGCTTAACGTTCGTGCAGCACGGGCGTCCAATCGGTGACTCTCACCCGATACGAGGCGCATGACATCACGGCCGCTCCTCTTCGCTTCCATTCTCGTCGTCTCGCTGGCACCCGCGCTCCTCGCCCAGGACATGCCGGCGATGGACATGTCATCGTCCGGCGAGGAGATGCCGATGCGCCAGATGATGCGCCATATGACGATGACGACGCTCGCGCCCGCGCGCGCGGGCGATGCGGCGCGCGCGGCGGCGATCGTGGACACCGTCGGTCGCGCGATCGGGAAATATCGCGACTACCACGTCGCGCTCGACGAAGGCTTCACGATCTTCCATGCGGAGAGGTCGCAGAAGGTCTATCACTTCACGAGCAGATCGAACGCGCTCGCGGCGTATTTCACCTTCGACCCATCGCGTCCGACATCGCTGCTCTATCGGAAAACGAGCGACGGCTACGAGCTCGTGGGCGCGATGTTCACGGCGCCGAAACGCTTCACGCCGGAGCAGCTCGATGCACGCGTGCCGCTGAGTGTCGCCGAGTGGCACATGCACACGAACCTGTGCCTGCCACCGGCAGGACAGAGTCAGGCGATGCTGCCGTCGGGGAACGTGCCGTCTCGTTTCGGATTGCGCGGCACCATCAGCACCAGGGCCGCGTGTTCAGCCGCCGGCGGACGATTCCTGCCCACGGTGTTCGGATGGATGGTGCACGTGTCGCCATGGGAAAAAAATCCCGCGCTCGTGTGGGGCACACACAAAGGCGAGCACGCCGTGCGCGGCCGCTAGTGAATTCGATCCACTAGCTCGCTGTCGCTTCCGGAGATCCGTTCGCCGGGGGCTCCCGTTCTCCTGATGATGCTTGGTATCCCACCGTCGCCAACGGTGTGCGCTCTAGAACCGCTTGCACTTCGACGTGTCGAAGTCGTCGTTCACCGTGTCCATCCCGGCGATGAGCTGAGTGTAGCGCGACTTCCGCTGCGGATCGAGCGCGCGCGTGTCGCCCGCGAGACGCGCGAGCCCAACCAGCGCCTCATCCGCCGCGCGATATCCGTACGCGAGCTCCTTGCACGAGAGCCGCTTCTGCCCGAAGTCCACGCGGCGATCGTGATAGTTGTGCAGCCCGTGCTCGAGCGAGTCCGCGAGCGAGTCGAAGCGCAACTGGGCCGCGATGCGAATCTCCGCTGGGATCGGCGCGCCCGCCGCGGGTGCTACAGGCGTGGTTTCGGGCGTGGTTTCGGGCGTGGTCTCGGGTGTGACGGGTGGTGCCACGGGTGCCGCGATGGGCGCAGAGGGCGCGCTCGCAGTCACGCCTCCCGGCGGAGTCGTCGTCGCCACCGACGTCGACTCGCTCGCCTGCGCGCTCGCGACAGCGGAGACTGCCGCAGCAGCGAGCGAGTCCAGGCGCCGCTGCGCAGCGATCGCTCCCGCGTTCGGCACCACGACCAGCTCGCGCTGGCGCGGGAGCGCCGTCATGGGCGGCTCGGGAAGGCGCCGAGAGTCCCAGATCTGCACGGCCACGAACACCACCGCGAGCGCGATGATGGTCACGATACCGCTGCCAACCCATCGGCTGCGAAAAGCAGTCGCGCTCACGGGATCGTCCGCGGGCGATGGGATCATGAGCGGCAGCGCGGCCGCGGCCGCGGGCGCATCAGGCGCGTCGGAATCCGCGCGCCTGCCGCTCGCCAGGTGAACGCTGCGCTCGTCCTCATCGCGCTCGACGAGCTCCGATGTGCTGTAGCTCGTCCAGTCGATCAGCGTGCGAAGACGACCGCCCTCGAGAATCCCCTCGTCATCCACCTGCTCGTAAAACGGAACGTACGCGCCGCCTTCCGCCGGATCGGCGTGCGCGCGAAAGAATCCGCCCGCGGGCTCGTTCCCCTCGGTCGAGATCACGAGCCCGCACTGCCACGCCTCCGTGAAGCGCGCGCGATGCGACGCCAGATCGAGCGCGGGCGGCGCCGGCGAGAGATACGGCGCGCTGTGATACCAGCCGATGAGCGTCGACCTCCGTCGTCGCACCTCGAGCTGCTGCCCGAGCCATTCCGCGTCGGGAATCTGGATGGGATCTTCTTCCGCGATCGCGTGACCCGTGCGCAGCGTGCCTGTGATGCACAGGAAGCGGCGCTTGGTCTTCGGGCACTCGCACGGCTCGCCGAGGAGAAAGCCGAGCAGCTCCTGGTCGGGCGAGGAGGAGAGATGGCGAATGACCTCGCGGAGCGCGCCCTGCGTGATCACGATCGCGGGCTGCGCGAGCTCCATCGAGCGCGCGAGCCCTTCCACCGGCGCCCAGAGAATCGCCTGGTCGTCGGGGAACAGCTTGCCGATCTGGAGCGGTGGCGGGGGGCCTGACTTGGCGTTCCGCTGTCTCACGGGGTCACCTCGGGAGGCCATCTATATACGCAATCCCGTCAGTTCGCGCGAGCGTCGCATGGGTGACCATACCCCAAAAGATAGATCAGGTTACGAACCACGCGACGGCCTTTCCTCGACCCCCACCGGCTCGAGCGAAGAGACCGCCGGCCCCGTAAACACCTTGCCGTACGCGTCGAAACGCGAGCCGTGGCACGGGCAGTCCCACGACTTTTCCAGCGTGTTCCAATGGACGATGCACTTGAGGTGCGGACACACCGCGGACATCTCGTGCAGCGCGCCCTGCTCGTCGCGATAGACGGCGACGGGATGCGTCTTTCGCCGCGTGACCTTTCCTTCGCCGCGCGGAAGTGCGTCGGGCGATTCACCGTCGAGCGGACGAAGCCACTCCGTGTACATCACGCCCACGTTCGCGTTCTCCC
>JAQBQC010000018.1 GCA_028287205.1 Gemmatimonadota bacterium | reverse complement strand
CCTGGCGAAGCGGGAAGACGAGATGTTCGTCATCGAATGCATTGATCGATCCTCGAGATAGTTGAAGGGCTCGCAACGGGAACGCGAGCCATCGTCTTCGGGCAAACACCATACCTTACGCACCGCGGCACGTGTAGGGAACGGCTGAGTCGAGGAAGGCCATCTCCAGCCCGTGTAGCCGGAGGGAGGCTCGTTGCGACACCGTAGCACGCCGACAGAAATGTGATGGCGCTCATTCAGTCATGGCGATCGCCGAGGAGTCGCGAAACGACTCGTAGAGCGACGTGAAGAGCGCGCCGCCGCTCACGAGCCGCTCCGCATCGGTCGGCGTGCTGCGCGCGATTCCGGAGAGCAGCTGCTCGACACCTGCTGCCTCCGGCCGCGCGAACTTCCCGTCCTTGATATCGATGTCGTGCACGATGTCCGCGATCGACCGAAGCGCGGCGTCGCCCTCCAAACCAAAGCGCTCGAGAAGCACTTCGAAGGTGCACTTGTCGCCCACGTGCGTGTACTCCGCTTCGAACATGTCGAAGCGGAGCTCACCTCGCGCCGGACGATAGCCGGTGCCGGATACGAACTTGAACTCGGCCCCCGCATCGATGAACGTGCGAATGAGCCACACGCTCGCGATGCGGTCCACGAACACGTCGCGCCGAGTCACCCAGATTCGGCCGGTTGCTATTCGCTCGCGATCGCGTAGAGCCGCCTTTCGCGCGCCGGTGCCGCCTCGCAGTCGATCCGAGATCGCATCGAGCGTGCGCTCCGCCGCGGACCGGCCCTTCGATTCGAAGAAGTCGAGCTCGATCACCTCGCGCAGGCGGCGCCGCAATCGCGCGACGGCCGCCTCGATCTCCGCGCGCTCATCGGCGCTCAGCTTTCGCTTCGTGACGCGCGCGAGTGCGGTCGCCGCATCTGCCGCGATCAATCCATAGTCAGCGTCGCGATCCCTCCGAAATAATCCTTCGAGCTCGGCGTCCGTGATCCCCTCCACGAGCTGCGCCTCGCAGAGAATCGCCTCGCCGCCCTCATCGACGATCTCGCGCCTGAGCCACTGAAAATCCTCGAGCGCGCCCTGCGACCACGGCAGCACGTACACTGTGCTCTTGAGCGCCGCGGCACCCAGACGGGCGAGACGCCGCCGCACCTTCACACGGAAGTAATCCGGCTTGGGCGGGATCTGATGCACCAGCAGCAGCCAGCGGGCTCCGCCATGATCTTCGTTCGGCCGGACCCCTTGTCTTGGTATCGCAGTTGAATCATCCATATAGCAGGTGAAGATATCACTTCTGTGAGGCTCCGCAACGGCTCACCCGCTACCGGAGCTAGGAGAGTCAGGTCATGCAGTGGATTACTCGCGAGCGGCCCAAGATCGACCGGATAGCATGTCCGTGGCTCATCCGGCGCTTCATCGACCCCGCGGCCGAGTTTCTGTTCGTGCCGCCGGCCGAGGTAGTGCAGCGCGCGGCGGAAACGGGAGCGGTTCCGTTCGACGTGGAGGGGGTGGAGCTCTCGCACGAGGGCCCGCTGTGCAGCTTCGACGCCCTGCTCGCGAAATACCACATCGACGATCCCGCGCTGCACGAGCTCGCGTTGATCGTGCGCGGCGCAGACACCGCGCGCCTGGATCTCGCTCCCCAGGCGGCTGGACTACTCGCCATCTCGCTCGGCCTCTCCCACAACTATCGCGACGATCACGAACAGCTCGAGCACGGATTTGTCTTGTACGACGCGCTCCTCGCATGGAGCCGTCACGCGCGAGGCGAGACGCATTCCTGGAATCCCCAGCGAAGCTCGCCCACGAACTAGCCTCACTCAATCAGCATCACTCATAGTGGAGTATTCCCGATGCGCGTGCACCTTTTCGCCTCTTACCTGCTGGTCCCTGCTTTTCTGACGGTCGCGCGAGCGGCCGCCGCGCAGACTGCATCGCCTCCCGCGAACGATTGGACAGCGGTCGAGCAGGCGCTCGGCCGGAAGGGAGCGTCCAATCCCGGCGACGTCCTCAAGTTCTCCATTCCGCGCAGCGACATGGCGGTGAGCGTCGGCGGCGTGCAGCTCAAGCCCGCACTTGCGCTGGGCTCGTGGGTGGCATTCAAGCACGCCAATGCCGGCGCGATGGTGATGGGCGATCTCGTGCTCGCCGAGGAGGAGGTCGCGCCGGTGATGAAGCAGCTGCAAAGCGGGGGCGTGGAGCAGTCCGCACTCCACAATCATCTCCTCATGGAGTCGCCGCGCGTGTTGTACATGCACATCAGCGCGCATGGAAACGCGGAAAAGATCGCCACGACGATCCACGATGCGCTCGCGCTCACGAAAACACCCATGGACGCGCCTCCACCCGCTGCGCCATCGCCGTCCATCGACCTCGACACCGCGATGATCGCAAAGACGCTCGGCTTTGCCGGAAAGGCCAACGGAGGCGTGTACCAGGAGACCGTCCCGCGCACCGATCGCATCATGGAGCACGGCACGGAGATTCCGCCTTCGATGGGCGTCGCGACGGCGATCAACTTCCAGCCGACGGGCGGCGGCAAGGCGGCCATCACGGGCGACTTCGTCATGACGGCGAGCGAGGTCAATCCCGTCATTCGCGCGCTCACCAGCCATGGCATCGCCGTGAGCGCGCTGCACAGCCACATGCTCGAGGAAACTCCGCGGTTGTTCTTCATGCACTTCTGGGCGAACGACGAAGCGAGCTCGCTTGCCGCGGGGCTGCGCGCCGCGCTCGATCAGATGAAGGTGAAGAGAGCCGCGCAACCGTGAGCCAACTCGCGATGCTCACGCATGCCTCGACCAGGTGGAGGTTTATCGCCGCGACTCTGACGGCGCTCACTCTCCTGTCCGCGCCTGCCGCATCGCAGACCGCAAGATCATCCTGTGTCGCGACCGCCGGCTCGATGACAGGCGTGACCTGGCTCGCGCCGACAGCTTCAACGGGAGCGCGCACCCCGCCTGGCGCAGATTCGAGGAAGGGTGCGCCGCTCACCATCGTCGCCGACGTTCCACTGCCCGGCGCCGCGAAGCGCTTCGACTATCAGAGTCTCGATACCACCACGGGGCGACTCTACATCTCGCACATGCGTGGCGATCGCCTGGACGTGTTCGACACGCGAGCCGGAAAGCTCGTCGCGAGCCTCGAGGGATTTCCCGGCGCCACCGGCGTGTGGGCGGTGCCGTCGCTGCATCATGTCTTCGTATCGGTCACAGGCCGGCACGAAGTTGCAGTGGTTGATGATCGGTCGCTAAAAGTCGTTGCGCGAATCGCAGGAGCCGACTTCCCTGATGGCATCGCGTACGCGCCCGACGAGCGACGAATCTTCGTGTCCGACGAGAACGGAGGCGCGGACCTCGTCATCGACGGCGTCTCGAGCACGAAGATCGGCCGTGTCGATCTCGGCGGCGAGGCCGGCAACACGCACTACGATGCGCCGTCGCACTGCATTCTCGTCACCGTGCAGACGAAAAACGAGCTCGTGGCGCTCGACCCCGCGAGCCAGCGGATCGTCGCCCGCTACTCCATGCCGTGCGATCACCCGCACGGATTTCTGATCGACGAGCCGCATCGCCTGGCCTTCGTCACCTGCGAAGGCGACTCGAGGCTGCTCGTGATCGATCTGCGCTCCATGCGCACGACGGCAACGTTGAAGGTGGCGGAGGGGCCGGACGTGCTGGCGTTCGACCCGGTTCTGCAACGGCTCTACGTGGCGTGCGAGTCCGGCTCGCTCGCGGTGTTCGAGGAGCGGAATGGCGCGCTCCATTCGCTGGGAGAGCATCGCGCACCGCATGCCCACACGGTCGCGGTCGACCCCGGCACACATCGCGTCTATCTGCCGTTGCAGGAGATCGACGGCAAACCCGTCCTTCGGGTTCTAGCCGCGCAGCAATAGCTCCGCGGCTTATCTCATCATGTGAGTGGTCGAACCCGGGCCTCGCCCTCCCCCGGCGCCAGATGGACGTCCGGCGTGAGCCACCGTCTCCACCACGGCGCGTGATCTTCCGCCACCAAGGCCCTCGCCGCGGCCTCGCGCCACGCGTCGCGCATTGCCGTCGCATCCGTGAAGCGATTGTCCGGCTGTGCGGCGAGCCCGCGCTTGAGCCACTCGGCCACATCCGGCGCGATCTCCGAGAGATCGACGTCGCCCGCGAGCTCGCGCGCGAGAATGGCGCGGCCGTCGCCGCTGCCGAACGGCGGCTTGCCCGCGAGGAGGAAGTACGTGATCGCCGCGATCTCGAAGCAGTCCACCTGTGGGCCCTGAGGCTCGCCGAGGAGCTGCTCGGGGGCAGCGAATTCCGGAGTGCCCGTGGTGCCGCTGGTCTCTTCGCCCGGAATCTTGGCGACGCCGAAGTCCGCGATGCGCCAGCGGCGGTAGCGGTCGATGAGAATGTTCTCGGGCTTGAGATCGCGATGGATGATTCCGCTCGCGTGCGCGGCGGCGAGACCGTCGAGCACCTGATCGATCTGCGGCGCGATCTCGGCGATCGTGCGCGGACCCGAGCGCGCGACGAGATCGGCAAGCGAACCGCCCTCGGCCAGCTCCATCGTGTACCAGGCGACACCGCCGCTCGAATCCCAATCGTAGATCGGAACGATGGACGGATGCGCGAGCTGCGCGGCGAGCTGCGCCTCGCGGCGGAAGCGGTGCACCACGTTCTCGTCGCTCGAGACTTCGGGGTGGAGCATCTTGAGCGCGACCTCGCGATTGAGCGAGAGATCGCGCACGCGCCACACGGAGCCGAAGGTGCCGGATCCCAAACGCGCCTTCACCTCGTAGTCCTCCCCGGTGGCCCAGCGCAGGCGCGCCTCTTCGCTCTCGCCGGGGCCGCGCATAGCCGCGGCCATCGAGCCGCTCGTGAACATGGATGTGTGGCTGCCCACCGCGCGATCGAGCTCGCGCAGCATGCCGGCCACGGAGTTGAAGCGCTCGTTCGGATCGCGCTTGAGCGCGCGCGCGAGCACCTTGGCCACGGACACGGGAATGTCAGGCCGCACGAGTGTGAGCGGCGGGAGATCGCGCGGCGGATATTCGCGCGTGAACGCCGCGAAGGCCGTGGCCGCGAGCTGCCACTGATCGGTGGCGGGCGTGGGCATCCACGTCACTCCGTCCGACTCCGGCGGCGCGGGAGTCCAGCGCGAATTCGGCGACATGCCTTCGGGCAGCTCGGCCCGGGGTATCGCCCACTCCCAGCCGAGCAGCCAGAGGCGGCCCGTGGGCGTGACCCAACTGGTTTCTGCGGAGAGCGCGCCGTGTACGGCGCCGCCCGAGTGCATGTAGGCGAGCGCCGAGCCGGCGGAGCGGAGGAGCTGGAGCACGAAGGCGAGATCCTCGGAGCCCGTGCGCGAGAGGCGCGACCAGAGCGTT
>JAQBQC010000002.1 GCA_028287205.1 Gemmatimonadota bacterium | reverse complement strand
GCATCTCCCCGCGCTCGACAGCATCGGCGTGGATATTCTCTGGGTCATGCCGGTGCAGCCCATCGGGAAGCTGAACAGAAAGGGCTCGCTCGGCAGCCCCTACTCCGTCGCGAACTACACAGCCGTCGCTCCGGAGTACGGAAGCAATGCCGACTTCCGCGCCTTCGTCGACGACGCGCACCGTCGCGGAAAGAAAGTGATCCTCGATTGGGTTGCGAATCACACGGCGTTCGATCATCCGTGGATCAGGCAGCATCCCGACTGGTACGTGCACCGCGCTGACGGCACGATCATCAATGCTCGCGACAACGAAGGCAAGGACACCGACTGGACCGATGTGGCCGAGTTGGACTACACCAGGCCGGCGATGCGCGCGGAGATGATCCGGTCGATGCGCTGGTGGCTGGACACGATGCACATCGACGGCTTCCGTTGCGACGTTGCGGGTGGCGTACCGCTCGACTTCTGGATCGACGCGCGCACCGCTCTCGCGAAGGTGCGGCCCGATCTCTTCTGGCTGGCAGAGGCCGAGAGTGTGCAGACACATCACGCCTTCGACGCGACCTACGGCTGGGAGCTGCACCATCTGCTCAACGACATCGCGCAGGGAAAGAAGCCGACGTCCACGCTCGACGACTACTTCGCGAGGCAGCGCAAACAGTTTCCACGCACGGCGCTGCGCATGTATTTCACGAGCAATCACGACGAGAACAGCTGGAACGGCACCGAGTTCGAGCGCATGGGCGCCAATCACCTGCCGTCGTTTGTGCTCGCGACGACGGCACAGAGCTCGATCCCTCTCATCTACACCGGACAGGAGGTGAGCATGCAGAAGCGACTGCGCTTCTTCGAGCGCGACACGGTCGACTGGAACGGTGCATCGCTGGCCGGGTTCTATCACACCATGGCCGAGCTGAGGCACACACAGCGCGCGCTTGCGAGCGGCGTGTCCGGCGGCACGCAGCACAGGCTCGCAACCGCGGGCGACCGCGTGTATGCGTTCACTCGCACTCGCGCCGGCAACATCGTGCTCGTGGCCCTCAACTTCGGCGATGCGCCGGCCAGCATCTCGTATCGAGGGCTGGAGTACCGAGGCGGCTTCACGGACTGGTTCACCAAATCGAAGCTCATGCTGGGCACGACGGGCAGCATCGATGTCCCTGCCCACGGCTACCGGGTGCTCGTACGATGAGGCGCTCAGTACGCCTTTTGGCATTCGCGCTGGTGGCGGCATGCCACGCCGGCACGCCGCAGTCGACGGCGCCGGCCAGGCTTCCCGTAGCGTCGTACGATCCCGCGCACGCACTCGGCCCCCTCTTCGCCGATGTGCAGAACGCCCGCGTCTTTCCGGACTCCAAGACGTTCGTGGATTCCAAGCCCCTGCTCCCGCCCGCGCGCATCGCGAGCGAGTACGAGGCCGCGCGGCACGCGCCGGGCTTCGATCTGCGCGCGTTCGTCGCGTCGCACTTTGCGCCACCTGCCTCTCCCGCCGTGCCTGCGGTACGCGCGAGCTCGGACACGGCCGCGTCGATGGAGGATCACATCCGCGCGCTCTGGCCTGCGCTCACGCGCCCCGCTGATGTGCCCGACTCTCTGTCGTCGCTCATTCCGCTGCCCGGTCCATATGTGGTTCCGGGTGGGCGATTTCGCGAGGTCTACTACTGGGACTCGTACTTCACGATGCTCGGACTCGTCCGAAGCGGCCGCGTGGATCTCGTACAGGACATGCTCGACAACTTCGCGCATCTCGTCACGACCGTCGGGCACATCCCGAACGGCAATCGCACCTACTATCTCGGGCGCAGTCAGCCGCCGTATTTCGCGGCGATGGTCGGGCTCTATGCCTCGACCACGGACACCGCGCACGCGCTGCGCTATCTCGACGCGCTCGAGAAGGAGCACGCCTTCTGGATGGACGGCGCCGACAGGCTCGCGCCAGGCACCGCGTGGCGCAGAGTGGTGCGGCTGCCGAACGGTGCGATCCTGAATCGCTATTGGGACGACATTCCGGAGCCGCGTCCGGAATCGTTTCGCGAGGACTACGCGGTAGGGCAGAGCGTGCCCGAGTCGCGCCGCGAGACGATGTACAGAAATCTTCGAGCTGGCGCGGAGAGCGGGTGGGACTTCTCGAGTCGCTGGATGCGCGATCCGAAGGATCTGCGCACACTCGAGGTGATCGACCTCGCGCCAATCGACTTGAACAGTCTTCTTTACTACTCGGAGCGCGAGATCGCCGCGCAGCGTCGCTGTCGTGGGCGCGCGGGTGACGCGGCCGTGGCGGATCACTTCGACTCGCTCGCGACTGCGCGGCGCGCGGCCCTTACGGCCGCATCGTACGACACGGCTGACGGATGGTTCTACGATGTGCGATGGCGCACCGCCGAGCGCGTACATGACCGTCCGACACTCGCCGCGGCGGTGCCGCTCTACTTCGGCCTTGCGAGCCCGGAGCAGGGGCGCGCGGTGAGCGCGCGGCTGGCTCGCGATTTCCTCGCGCCGGGCGGCTTCGTCACGACGCTCATCGCCTCAGGGCAGCAATGGGATGCGCCCAACGGATGGGCGCCGCTCGAGTGGCTCGCGATCGAGGGCGCGCGGCGCTACGATCGCACCGATGTCGCGGACTCGGCGCGCGCGCGATGGCGCGCACTCAACCGCCGCGTCTTTCGCGAGACGGGGAAGATGACGGAGAAGTACGACGTCGTGAATCCCACTCGCGCGTCCGGCGGCGGCGAGTATCCGACGCAGGACGGCTTCGGCTGGACGAACGGCGTGGCGCTCGCGCTGGCGGCCCGTAGCCTAGAAGACGCATCCACTGCGCGCGGGAATCTCGAACGTGACGCCGGACGCGTCAGCTGTGGGCACTGAGCATACGCCGAGCGCGTCGGGGTGAAGCTGCATTGGCGCCAGGTGCACGCGCGCCGGCGTCGTGTCGTTGTTGAGCGCGACGACCGTGCGTCCTCGCCGATAGACGTAGATGTGCTCACCCGCGACGAGATCCTCCATCACGCCCGTGCGCAGGTCGGCGCGCGCGGCACGCAGCTGCAGCAGCTTCTGGACGTGAGCCCAGAGCTCCTGCTCGCTGGCGCTGCGGCCCGATGACGCAAACGCATCGTGCGTGTCGCTCGGCCATCCGCCCGGAAAGTCGCGCCGATTTTCCGGATCGCCGCCGCCCGGCATCGCAATCTCGTCGCCGTAGTAGATCAGGGGAGTGCCGCGCGCCGTCAGGAGAAAGGTGAAGGCGAGCTCCAGTCCCCTGGTCGTCGCGCCCGTCTCGCTCATGAATCGCGGCACATCGTGCAGGCCGAGAAAGGTCACGAGCGCTCCGGCATTCGGGTACAGCCGGTCGCGCCCGAGCATCATGGCGACATCGCGCAGCGGCTTCCCCTGCGCGAACGCGGTGCGCAGCGTGTAATAGGTCGGATAGTCGAACAGCGCGTCGACCTTGTCGTCGATGCCGTCGAAGCCCGCGCGCCCGCCTTGAAAGAACGACACCAGTGTCGGGTCGCCGTCCGAGACTTCGCCCACCACGCGCAGCGATGGATACTCGCGCCGGATCGCCGTCATCCAGTCGCGCCAGAAGGCGCGCGGCACGTACTGCCATGTGTCCTGACGAATTCCATCGACGCCGCTCGCGCCAACCCACCAGAGCGTGTTCTGCACGAGAT
>JAQBQC010000559.1 GCA_028287205.1 Gemmatimonadota bacterium | reverse complement strand
TCGGTGGCGGCGAGCGACACGCGCGCTTCGAGGCGGCTCGTGAGGAAGCGACCGGCATCGAGCGAGCCCAGGAATCGACGCTCGGTGTGCGTCTGATTGCTGTCGTTCGGAACGCCGTTGCTGTTCGTGGCGATGTGCGCGCCGGCATCGATGTAGCGGAGTGTGAGCGCGATGTCGGAGCGCGCATCGGGTGAGAGACGGAGCTGTCCGCTGTAGGTGCCGTTGCGCGCGGCGCTATTCACGGCATAGATGCCGTCGGTGTTGTGCTGTGCGGCAGAGAGCGAGTACGAGACCCTGTCGTCGCCGCCGAGCGCGGAGACCTCGCCTTCGCGAGTGCCGTACGTGCCGCCGCGCCCCCACGCGCTGAGCTGCACCGGCCCGTGACCGCGGCGCGTGAAGATCTGGATCACACCCGTCACCGCGTTCGCGCCATACAGCACGCTCGCGGGGCCGCGAACGATCTCGATGCGATCGATGTTGTCCGTCGTGAGATTCGCGAAGTCGATCGCGCCGCCGGGATCGTTCACCACCACGCCATCGACGAGCACCTGCGTGTAGTTGCTCTGGCCGCCACGCACGAAGATGGATGTCTGCTGCCCGAAGGATCCGCCCTGCACGACGGCAACGCTCGGCGTCTCTCGAAGCGCCTCGAGCACGGTGGCGACGCCGCGTGCGCGGATGTCGTCCCCGGAAACGACGGTGGTGCTGAGCGTCGCGGCGCCGGCAGCGCTCGGGAGGCGTGTGGCGGTGATGACGACGGGCTTGAGCGTGGCCGTGTCGAGGGTGGTGGCTTGTGCGCGGGCGAGCGAATGGCTGGCGCCGATCAGCGCCAGCGAGATCGCGCCGCAGCGCGCGATGCGGTAGCAAGAGTTCACGATGATTGCGATGGAGAACGTGGACCGCGGTTTCGGAGCGGCAGAAGTGCCGGTGCTCCAACCGCGGGATCGCGAGTGATGAGAAGGGGCCATTCGTAGACCTCTTCCAGAACGCTGGCGCGCATGACGTCGGCGGGCGTCCCCGCCGCGGCGACGCGCCCGCGGTGCAGCAGTACGATCGTGTCCGCGAAGCGGGCCACGAGATTGAGCTGATGGCTCACGAGCAGTACGGCCATGCCGTCCTTCGCGAGCTGCGCGAAGAGCTCGAACATCGACATCTCGTGCGCGATGTCGAGAAAGGTGGTCGGCTCGTCCAGCACGAGTGCCTCGCCGCCCTGCGCGAGGGCGCGCGCAATGCGTACGCGCTGCCACTCGCCGCCGGAGAGCTCGTCCGTGGTTCGATCGCCGAGCGCGGTGATGCCCGCGCGATCGAGCGCGCCCGCGATCGCCCCATCCGTGCGCGCCGGCGCGGCGGCCCACGGATCCTCGTGCGGATGTCGTCCGAGCGCGACGTATTCCCACACGGGCAGCGGAAACACCAGCGACTCCCGTTGCGACACGACGGCCGCCCGGCGTGCCAGCGCGCGGCGGTCGAGATGCGCGAGATCCACACCGTCGATGGCGATGCTGCCGGAGGCGAGCGGCGCAAGCTTGAGAAGCGCGCGCACGAGTGTGCTCTTCCCACTTCCGTTCGGCCCGACGACTGCCGTGACGGCGCCCCGCATTGCGGAAAACGAAACCACGTTCACGGCAGCAACGGCGGCGCGTGGATAGCGGATGACGACGCGATCGAAGTCGATCATGAGAGCCGCCGCAGTTGCACGAGAAAGAACGGAACGCCAAGCAACGCCGTCACGGCACCGAGCGGCAGCTCTGCCGGCGGGCGCGCGAGCCGCGCGACGAGATCCGCCGCGACGACGAGTCCTGCGCCAATGAGCGCCGCGCCCGCGATGAGCGCGCGGTGGCGCCGCACGCCAAGCGAGCGCACGAGGTGCGGCACCACGAGCCCGACGAAGCCGACGAGCCCCGCCGCGGCCACCGTCGCCGCGGACAGCAGCGCCGCGATGAGAAAGATGCTGCGACTCGAGCGAGCGGCGTCGACGCCGAGTGCCGCGGCGGATTCCTCGCCGAGCGAGAGGATGTCGATGTCTCGCGCGAGCCAGAGCAGGAGCGCGCCGCCCAGCGCGACGTACACGGCGAGCCAGCCGGCCGTGAGCCATCCCGCGTCGGCGACGGATCCCATCATCCACCAGAGCGCGTTACGCACCGCGTTCGGCGGCGCGTTCGACAGCAACACCATAATTGCGGCGTTCGCGAACGCGCCGACGATGACGCCCGCCATGAGCAGCACTCGAGGATCGGCGCGCCCGCCGCTCGCGCGCGCGACGAGCAGCGCGACCGCAATCGCGAGTGCCGCACCGGCAAACGATGCGAGCGGCAGGATAAACGGTCCCGATGCGCCGAGTGCGACCGCTGCAACCGCGCCCACCGCCGCGCCGCCGGACACGCCCAGCAGATACGGCTCGGCGAGCGCATTGCGCAGCGCGCCCTGCAGCGCGGCGCCCGCCATGCCGAGTCCCGCACCAACGAGCAGTGCGAGCACGGCGCGCGGCAGCCGAAGCGTGCGCACGATGGCGACGGTGACGGGATCGCCGCGCCCCGCGATCGCATCGATCACGGCGTGGGCGCCGATCGGGACCGCGCCATACGCGATGGCGGCGATCGCGAGTACGAGCACCACGAGCGCCACACCGATCCAGAGCAGGGTCGCCTTCATGTCGTGCTCACAGCGCGAGCCCCGGATGCAGCAGGCGCGCGATTGCAGCCGCGGCTTCGCCCGCACGCACCGATGGACGTCCCACGAGATTCGTGTCGACGACGAAGACGCGGCCTTCGCGCACGGCGCGTACACCTTGCCACAGGGGACTCGTCGTGATCGCCGTTTTCCCCGAGACCCCAGCGAGAATGATGCGCGGATCGCGCCGGGTGATGTCCTCGAGCGAGACCTGCGGCGACGGCTCCGATCGATCGGAGTAGATGTTCGTACCGCCCGCGATCGTCAGCAGCTCATCCAGGAAGCTGCCCGTGCCGATGGTGTAGATCGGCGAGTCCCAGACGTGCCAGAACACGGTGGGATGATCGAGATGCAGCGTAGCGGCGCGCACGCGCGCGAGCGTGCGCTGCATCGTGTCGATCACTGTCGCCGCGCTCGCGCTCTCGCCCACGGCCCTGCCGAGCTCGCGGCTGGCGCGCGCGAAGTCCGCGAGCCGGTTGATGCGCAGCGCGATCACCGCGACGCCGGCCGCGCGCAGCTGCTGCGCGGCGACGCGATTCTCCGCGCTCGCGTAGAGCACGACGAGATCCGGGTGGCGCGCGAGCACGGCCTCGACGTTCGGTCTCAGTCCCGGGCCGACATCCGGCACCGCGCGCGCAGCGTCGGGCCAGACGTCCCACGTGGTGCGCGCGACGACACGCGGGCCGGCGCCGAGCGCGAAGAGGAGCTCCGTGGTGGCGGGATTGAGCGACGCGATGCGTGAGGGCGCCGCGGGGGTGCCTGAGCGGATCGTGTCGCCGAAATCGTCTACGTGGGGCGCGGGCGCCGCGCGATGCGACTCACCGCACGCTGAGAAGACGATCAGCGCGAGCGATGCATGCAGCCGCACGACGTGGCGGAACGAGCGCAGAACTGGATGCAAAAACGGGCACCTGTCTCCGCGGAGAAGATGCCCGGCTGCGAAGGAGCGATGGATGCGCGCGCCTGTCGCCACCAGCCCTTGCTCCGAGGGACTGAACGTGTGGCGCGGACGCGAGGCGTCTCCTGGCTTCGGGATTCGCGCTCGCCTTTCCGGCATATGCCAGTGGCTGCGAGCGCTCGACTCTTCCCGTTACAGTGGCGGGACCGCGCCGGACTTGCACCGGCTTCCGTGACCCGTATCCGCGAATCGACTTCTGCGGACGAAGCTAGGCGGAATGCAACGACGCGTCAAGCGCACTCGCGAGCTCGCGCTTGAGCACGCGCCTGCGCTCCTCGTACGCCGCGCGTGCGGTGGCATCCGCCGCGCCCGCGCGCTCAAACTCCGCGTCCAGCGACGCGATCTCGCGCGCGAGGGTCTCCGTCGCGTCGGGAATGGGCGCGCGCGACAGCGGCGCCGTGAGCGCGCTGCGGCGGCGCGCGCGCGCGTACCACGCGATGAGTCCCGCCACCATGAGCGCGGCGAGCGCGCCCGCGATCTCCCAGTACACGTGCACGTTCTGCGCGGCCTGCACCACCGGCACGTCGATCTCGAGCGATGCGCCCGCTGGCGCGTCGGCGCCCAGATAGCGCTGAAAGACTCGCCGCTCGATCGTGGCAGGGGCAACCGGCTTGAGCGTCGCGCCACGCGCCTGCGCCTTCGGCTCCTCGAGCAGCAACTCGGGCACCGTCGCGCCCTGCTCCAGCGGCAGGTGCAGCGGAAAGGATTTCTGCGGCACCGTGTACGAGAACGAGAGCTGCTTGAGGCCCGGCGCGAACGGCGCCGTCACGAGCACGCGTCCCTTCGCCGCGGAGATCGCCGCGGCCGACACATCGCTCTCTCCCACCTGGATGTTGGCCACACCCGGCGGCAGCGGCGCCGTCCACGAGGGATGCGCATCGTCCGGCGAGACGAGCGTCTGATCGCTCTCGTTCGCGATCTCGTACGCCTCTACCACCTGCCGCGAACCATCAACGGCCGGCGAGGACACGATGATGTGCCGGCCCTTGATCGCCAGCGGAAAATGAATCGATGTCGTATCGAAGACGACGATCGTCGCATCATCGCCGCTCACGTGCGACGACGTGAGCGGTCGCGAGAAATACGCGATGCCGTCGTGCATCGCGGACACGAAGTACACCGCATCCGCCTTTCCGCCGCGCGTGTAGCGAAAATGAAAGCGCCCATTGGAGCCCACTCGCATCGAGTCGAGCGGCCCCGCCGTATCCGACGCGACGCGGTGAATGGTCACCCACACATTGCCCACCGGCCCGAGGTTGCGCAGCCGCGGACGCATCACGCGCCCATCGACGCTGCTCGGCGTTGGCGGAACGGCCGCACCGTCCTGGGCGAGTGCCGAGCGCGCGCTCCACACGAGCGCCGCCGCAACGAGCGCGACACACACCACGCGAGAAGGGCGGCCGCTTCGCGCGACCGCCCTCACCCCATTCGCGCGAGCACGCGGCCGCGTGCTCACAAGTTGAACTTCCCGAAGTCTTCGGGGCGCATCTTCTCCAGGTACTCCTTGAGCTGCTCCGCCGTGATGTCGCGTGGATCCTCGGGAATCATCGGCGTGTCGTCGTCATCCTCGGTGCTACCCACGCCCTCGACCTCGGCATCTTCCACCTCGATCGCCGTGAGCAGCGACTCCTGCGCGAAAATCGGTGCGGAGAAGCGCAGCGCGATGGCGATGCTGTCCGACGGGCGCGCATCGATGTGGAAGACATCGTCCCCTCGCAGCAGGTGCAGCTCCGCGAAATACGTGTTGTCCTGCACCTTCGTGATCTGCACGCGACGCAGCTCCGCGCCCATGCCGGTGATCAGTCGCTTGCACAGGTCGTGTGTAAGCGGACGCGGCGGAC
>JAQBQC010000554.1 GCA_028287205.1 Gemmatimonadota bacterium | reverse complement strand
ATCTCGTTGCGCGGCTCGCGCGCCCGCCGGCGGAGTTGCCGCTCGGCGCCGTGACCGCGCTGCTCGGCGTTCCGTTCTTTCTCGTGCAACTGCGGCGGCTCTCATGATCGTCTTCGATCGCACCGTCATACGCTATCCGCGCGCCGCCGTTGCTGCGGTCGATGTGGTTTCGTTTTCGGCGACGCGCGGCGCGGTCACGGCCGTGGTTGGGCCGAACGGAAGCGGGAAGAGCACACTCGTGCGCGCGCTTCTCAAGCTCGCCCCGCTCGCCTCAGGCAGCATCGCGATCGACGGAGTCGATCTCGCGCACCTCGACCGCCGCGCGCTCGCGCGCCGGGCGGCAGTCGTCTCGCAACGGGAGTCGCTGGTATTTCCGCTTCCCGTGTGGGAATACGTCGCGCTCGGACGCCACCCACACGAGGATCCGTGGGCCGCGGCGCCCGCGCGCACGGACGCGGCCATCGCGGGCGCGCTCGACCGCGCAGGCATCGCCCCGCTCGCCGATCGAACCACGGACGAGCTCTCCGGCGGTGAGTGGCAGCGCGTGCGCATTGCGCGCGCCCTCGCGCAGGGCGGCGAGGCGCTCGTGCTCGACGAGCCCACCACCTTCCTCGACATCGCGCACGAGATGTCGATGTTCGAGCTCTTTGCACAGCTCGCGAAGGACGGCATGGCCGTGCTCCTCGTGAGCCATCAGCTCAACCTCGTCGCCCGCTTCGCGGACACGATTGTACTGCTGCACCGCGGGCGCGTCGCCGCGGCGGGGACGCCCGCCGACGTCATGCGCGCCAGCGTCCTGGAAGAGGTCTACGAATGGCCACTTCTCATCACTCGCGATCCCGCGGTTGGAGCACCGGCACTTCTGCCGCTTCGAAACCGCGGTCCACGTTCTCCAACGCAATCACCGTGAACCACTTCCCCCGCATCGCGCGCTCGAGCGCGCTCGCGCTCGCACTCATCGGGGCGAGCCATTCGCCCGCCCGCGCACAGGCCACCACCTCCGACACGGCCACGCTCAAGCCCGTCGTCGTCACCGCAACACGCCTTCCGAGCGCTGCGGGCGCCGCCACGCTCTGCACCACCGTCATCACCGGCGACGACCTGCGCGCGCGTGGGGTCGGCACCGTGCTCGAGGCGCTGCGGGAGACGCCGAGCATCGCCGTCGTGCAGGGCGGATCCTTCGGGCAGCAGACGTCGATCTTTCTGCGGGGCGGCCAGAGCAACTACACGCAGGTCCTCATCGACGGCGTGGTCGTGAACGATCCGGGTGGCGCGATCGATTTCGCGAATCTCACGACGGACAATGTCGATCGCATCGAGATCGTCCGCGGCCCCGGAAGCGTGCTGTATGGCGCCAACGCGGTGACCGGCGTCATCCAGATCTTCACGCGCCGTGGGCACGGGCCGATGCAGCTCAGCGCATGGGCGCGGGGCGGCACGTACGGCACTCGCGAAGGCGAAGTCTCCGCGCTCGGCGGGGATGACAAGGTCTCGTACTCACTCTCCGCCGCGCAGCACAACACGGACGGCATCTACGCCGTGAACAGCGCCGCGCGCAACGGCACCTATAGCGGGCGGCTCCGTCTCTCGCCCGATGCGCGCTCCGACGTCGCGCTCACACTCCGCTACATCGACGCCGGCGCGCACATCGCGACGAACAGCAACGGCGTTCCGAACGACAGCAACCAGACGCACACCGAGCGCCGTTTCCTCGGCTCGCTCGACGCCGGCCGCTTCCTCACGAGCCGTCTCGAAGCGCGCGTATCGCTCGCCGCCACCGATGCCGATGCGCGCTCCGAAAATCGTCTGGACTCCCCCGATGACACGGGCTTTCCCTACGACATTCGCACGCGGCTCTATCGCCGCACCGCGGATGCGCGCTTGAATTTCTCCCTCGCGCCCGACGTCATCGTCACTGGTGGCGGCTCGTACGAAACACAGCATGCTCGCGCGAGCGGTGGCGGACCGCAGCATCGGAGCGTGAGCGCCGGCTACGCGCAGCTCGCCGGCACGTCGTTCGGGAAGCTGTCGTACACCGGTGGCGTGCGTCTCGATCACAACAGCACCTTCGGCGATTTCACGAGCTATCGCCTGGGCGCAGCGTACGAGCTGCCGAGCGCAACGCGCCTGCACGCGGCAATCGGATCGGCGTTTCGCGAGCCGACATTCGAGGAGAGCTCGTCCATGCAGCCGTTCGACATCGGCAATCCCGGTCTGCGTCCGGAGCGCTCGCGCAGCTGGGAGGCGGGCGCGGAGCAGGACATCGTGCGCGGACGCGCATCGATTGGCGCCACGTATTTCAATCAGCGTTTTCGCGACATGATTCAATACAACGGGCTCGTGGCCGAGGGCGCGTCGAACTACTACAATCTCGCGGCGGCGACGTCGAACGGGGTCGAGGTGACGCTGCGTGTGACGCCCGCCGCGCCGCTCACGATCGCCGCGTCGTACACATACACGCAAACGCGAGTGACCAACGCCGGCATCGACAGCTCGTCCACCGCGAGCTTCGTGCAGGGGCAGCGGCTGTTGCGCCGCCCGGCGAATCTCGCCTCCGCCACCGCGTCGTACGCCTTCCGTCGACCCGAGACGTCGCTGCATCTCGAGGTCGCAACCGTCGGAGATCGCGACGACCGCGATTTTTCCGATGAGATCACGTTCATCCCAAAGGCAGTGACGCTTCCGTCGTACACGGTCGTGGCGCTCGCCGGCGAGCTCGGAATTTTGCATCGCGGTGCGTCTGCGTCGCCCGATGTCGTGCTGACGGCGCGCGTGGACAATCTGTTCGACCGTAAGTACCAGCAGATCTTCGGCTTCGCGTCGCCGCGCCGGACGGTGCTCGTGGGCGCGAGAATCGGCGTCGCCAAATAGCTCCATCGGGGGCGTATGGGGTAACATTCCCGTATGCCCCTCGTCGAGACCGACGCCATCGTGCTGCATGTCTTCGACTACTCGGAGACTTCACGCATCCTGCGTCTCGCGACGCGCGATGCGGGTTTGCAGTCGGTGCTGGCGCGCGGCGCGCGGCGGTCGAAGAGCCGGTTCGGGAGCGCGCTCGATCTCTTCGCCGAGGGCGCCGCGCAACTGCACCTGAAGGACGGGCGGGATCTTCAAACGCTCTCCGCCTTCGATGTGACGCGGTCGCGCGCCGAGCTGGGCGAGGACATGGGGCGCTTCGCCGGCGCGTCCGCCCTGGCGGAGCTCGTGCTTCGCTTCAGCGGCGCAGACGACGTCTCGGTCGCGCTCTTCGAGGTGCTGGCCAGCGCGCTGGATCGCCTGGCCGTGGCACAGGATGAGCAGGCCGCGGAGGCGACGCTCTCGGGCGCCTGGCGGCTCGTGGCGGAGCTGGGCTTCGCGCCCACGATCGACAGCTGTGCCGCGTGCCACGCGCCCATCGACATTGCGGGCGACCTCCCGTTCAGCCACACCGCCGGCGGGGTGCTGTGCGAGCGCTGTGCCCGACTCTATCCCGGCGGGCGCAGGCTCCCGCTGGAGGCGCGCCGCGCAATCGGGGAGTGGGCGCAGGGCGGAAGGGTGGAGCACACCGATCCCAAGGCAACCAGGGCGCACCAGCGGCTGCTGCGCGAGTTCCTCCAACAACATCTGGCTGACGGTCGTCCGCTTCGCGCATTCGATGCGTGGGAGCAGGGCGCACTGGTCGCACGGTGACCGCGCGCACATGTCTGTGCCGCATGGCTGCGGACGCGTGCGAATTGCTTGACACTCCTCCGGCGCATGTCTAAGTTCGCGTCGGTTCGTGAATTAGAGTCCCTCGGAAGGAGAGCGTGTAGCGCCGTCATTTGTCCGCATGGAGAAGGCACATGAAGCACCGCTGGGCCGCACTGCTGTCTGTGCTCGCCCTTGGCGCGCTCGTGCCGACCACGGGGGCGGCGCAGGATAACGCTGCTGCAAAGCCTCCTCCTGAGCGCAGCCCCGGGTACGAGTTAGGTCAGAATTACCCCAACCCCTTCAACCCGGCCACGACCATACCGTTCACCCTTGGGGATCCTCCGGCCTGCACGGATGCAGGTCGCAGCTATCGCGTCACGCTGAGGATCTACAATGTGCTCGCGCAGCTCGTGGCCATTCCCGTTCTCCTGGGAGGAGACGGTGCGACCGGCCAGCCGGTCGTGAATCTTCAGCTTCACTGTGGGAGCTACGCGGCGTTCTGGGACGGCAACTATCTGAACAGCTCCCAGGAGATCTCGTCCGGAGTCTACCTCTACCGGATCGAGGTCGAAGGTCGCGCCGTTGCGAAGAAAATGATCGTGATCAAGTGAGTTGCGAATGCGCGATGACGCCTGCCGTCCTCGCGCATTCGTTTCTTTGCGCGCTTACGGTCGCGGCACCGGATGATTGTTGCTCGGCGCCGCGCCGGGGTTCGGCGTCGGTGTCCTGGGCGCGGCGGGGCGGGGCACGCTTTCGATCTGGCGCCACAGATCGCTCGCACGTGCCGGCGATTCCGCCAGCACGCGCGCGGCATGCTCGAGCTGCGCGCTCGAGACCTTGTGCCGCCGCAGGACCATGCGTCGCGTGGAATCGCGCATAGTGACGTCGAGCGACGTGTCGGTCTCGATGCGCCGAAGCTCACTCAGCGTACCGACGAAGGTCGTATCCGCCATGCAGAGGCTGGGGGCGCCCCCATTGCGGCATCCACTCGCGATCGCGCAGATGAGTGTGACACCGATCGCCAACCGGGTGCGTATCATGCGGGCAAGGCTAGAGAGCAGGAGCGCCGATTTCAACGTCGTGTCATGTTGGCGGTATCTTCGAAAGTCGAATGATGAGCGCGACAGCATGCCGCCAGCGGCCCGGAACAACGGCTGCCGATCCGGCATTCAGGATAAGCACCACATTTGCAACATACATCTAGCACAATGACTTAAGTTGGCTCTGATAACGTACCTTAGCAGATAGGTCGAACGATGTTGAGTGCCGATCGCCTCACGGTGAAGGCCGCCGAGGCGCTGAATGAAAGCATCTCGATGGCGCGCGAGAATGGAAACCCGCTCGTCTATGACGGGCACCTGCTGCTCGCGCTCCTCAGCCAGAGCGATAGCATCGTGGTTCCGCTGTTGAACAAGTTGGGTGCCGACGTGAACCGACTGCGCGAGCGGATCGAGCAGGAGGTCGCCCGCTACCCGAAGCAGACCGACGCCCAGCCGAGCATCTCGCGTGAGCTGAACAAGGTTCTCGACTCTGCGGACGAAGAGGCGCGGAAGCTCAAGGACGCATTCGTGTCCACCGAGCATCTGCTGCTGGCGCTGGCGAACACGCGCGGCACGGAAGCGAAGGCCGCTCTTGAAGAGCTCGGTGTTACGCGAGCGGCGTTGCTGGAAGCGCTGCAGAGCGTTCGCGGCTCCCACCGTGTCACCGACCAGACCCCCGAGAATCAGTATCAGGCCGTGGAGAAATACACGCGCGACCTGACCGCCGCAGCGCGCGCCGGCAAGCTCGATCCGGTGATCGGCCGCGATGAGGAGATTCGCCGGGTGATCCAGGTGCTGTCGCGCCGGACCAAGAACAATCCTGTCCTCATCGGCGAGCCCGGCGTGGGCAAGACGGCGATCGTGGAGGGGCTGGCGCAGCGAATCGTGAATGGCGACGTCCCCGAATCTCTCCGCGACAAGCAGCTCGTCGCGCTCGACCTCGCGGCGCTGATCGCGGGCGCCAAGTTCCGCGGTGAGTTCGAGGAGCGTCTCAAGTCGCTGCTCAAGGAGATCACCTCGAGCGAAGGGAAGTTCGTCGTCTTCATCGACGAGCTGCACACGCTCGTGGGCGCGGGCGCGGCCGAGGGCTCGATGGACGCCGGGAACATGCTCAAGCCGTTGCTGGCACGCGGGGAGCTGCGCGTGGTCGGCGCGACCACGCTCGACGAGTACCGCAAGCACATCGAGAAGGACGCGGCGCTCGAGCGTCGCTTCCAGCCCGTGTACGTGGGTGAGCCGACCGTGGCGGACACGATCGCGATACTACGTGGGCTCAAGGAACGCTACGAGGTACACCACGGCGTGCGCATCACCGACAACGCGATCATCGCGGCGGCCACGCTGTCGAACCGCTACATCGGCGATCGCTTTCTGCCGGACAAGGCGATCGATCTCATCGATGAGGCCGCATCGCGGCTGCGCATCGAGATCGACTCGCTGCCGCAGGAGATCGACGAGGTGGAGCGTCGCGTGATGCAGCTCGAGATCGAGCGGCAGGCGCTGCAGAAGGAGAAGGATCCGGCTTCGCGCGAGCGGCTCGCGGCGCTCGAGCGCGAGCTCGCGGAGCTCAAGGAAAAGTCGGGCGCGATGAAGGCGCAGTGGCAGAGCGAGAAGGACGCGCTCGGGAAGCTGAGCGTGCTCAAGGCGCAGATCGATCAGGCGCGCACGGAGGCGGAGCAGGCGCAGCGCACTGGCGATCTCGGTCGCGCGGCGGAGCTCACGTATGGGCTGATCCCGCAGCTCGAGGCGCAGCTGCGCGAAGCGGAGCAGGGGCTCAAGCAGAAGCAGTCGAGCGGCACGCGCTTCTTGAAGGAGGAGGTGGACGCCGAGGACATCGCCGACATCGTGTCGCGATGGACGGGCATTCCGCTGTCGCGGATGTTGGAGACGGAGCGTGAACGGTTGACGAAGCTCGAGGATGAGCTCGCGCGCCGCGTGGTCGGGCAGCGCGAGGCGGTGAAGGCGGTGGCCGACGCCGTGCGACGCTCCCGCGCCGGACTCCAGGATCCGAATCGTCCGATCGGCTCCTTCATCTTCCTCGGACCCACGGGTGTGGGAAAGACCGAGACGGCGCGCGCGCTCGCGGACTTCCTGTTCGACTCGGAGGCGGCGCTCGTGCGCATCGACATGTCCGAGTACATGGAGAAGCACGCCGTCGCTCGGCTCATCGGCGCGCCGCCGGGCTACGTCGGCTACGAGGAGGGCGGACAGCTCACGGAGGCGATCCGTCGCCGGCCGTACTCCGTCGTGCTCTTCGACGAGATCGAGAAGGCGCATCCGGATGTGTTCAACATCCTGCTGCAGATCCTCGACGATGGACGGCTCACCGATTCACAGGGACGCACGGTGGACTTCAGGAACACCGTGATCATCATGACGTCGAACATCGGAAGCCAGTTCATTCTCGACCGCGGCACCGCGGACTGGGCCGAGGTGGAGACGCACGTGATGGCGGAGCTGCGGCGCAACTTCAAGCCGGAATTCCTCAATCGCGTGGACGACATCATCATCTTCCATCCGCTCTCGATGGATCAGATCGAGCACATCGTCGACCTGCAGCTCGAGCGACTCAAGAAGCTGCTCGCCGATCGGAAGCTCACGCTCGAGCTCACATCCGAGGCGAAGCGCGTGCTCGCGGAAGAGGGCTTCGATCCGGCGTTCGGTGCGCGTCCGCTCAAGCGCGCGATTCAGCGGTACCTGCAGAATCCGCTCGCGATGGCGGTGCTCGAGGGCCGCTTCAAGGATGGCGATCACGTGATGGTCACGCGCGCGGCCGACGGCACGCTGGCGTTCGAGGTCGTGGGACACGACGCGGATGCCGACGATGGCGCTCGTGATGCGGCGGGCGCCGGTGCGGCCGGCGTAGCGGGCGCGGGAGCATCGCGCTGAGCGGGCACGGGCTCGCGGACGACGAGCGCTGGATAGGCGAGGCGCTCGCCGTCGCACGCGAGAGTGCGGAGGCGGGTGAGGTGCCGGTGGGCGCGGTGGTCGTGCGCGACGGCATCGCCATCTCGCGTGCGGGCAACCGAACGGTGCGAGATCAGGATCCGACCGCGCACGCGGAGGTGCTCGCGCTGCGCGCGGCGGCGTTGGCGCTGGGCACGTGGCGGCTCACCGACTGCGTGCTCTACGTGACGCTCGAGCCGTGCGCGATGTGTGCGGGTGCGAGCGTGCTCGCGCGCGTGCAGGGCGTGGTGTTCGGCGCGTGGGACGACAAGGCGGGGATGGCGGGATCGGTGGAGGATTTGCTGCGCCATCCCGTGCTCAATCATCGACCGCAGGTGCGCGGCGGCGTGTGCAGCGAGGAGTGCGGCGCACTGCTGCGCGAGATGTTCGCGGCGCGGCGGGCAACTTCCGTTGACTCGCCTCTCGTGCACGAATAGCTTTTATGGCTGCCTGGACAGGTGGCCGAGTGGCTGAAGGCACCGGTCTCGAAAACCGGAGAACCGGCAACGGTTTCGTGAGTTCGAATCTCACCCTGTCCGTAACGACTCGGCGCTTGGCTCCCGTGGGGTCTGAATGACCCGCGAGGACCGAGCGCCGAAGTGTGTGTGGGAGTACGAAGTACGTCGGGAAGGGACGAGTGGCCGAGTGGTTTAAGGCGCACGCCTGGAAAGTGTGTGTACGTTCATAGCGTACCGTGGGTTCGAATCCCACCTCGTCCGTTGTCATGAGCGCTCCGCCGAACTGTCAATCGGCGGAGCGCTTGCATATTCGGGAATGAAAAATCACGCGCGCACTGCTCTGATTCTGACACTGTCGATCGTTGTTGCATCACTCGGCACAGGATGCGGAGACAGTACTAGCCCAACAGCGCCGCACTTCGCCGAGCACCTCGATTCGCTGTATTTCGCTACAGTGAGCGACAGCAGCATGAGCGAAGACATGAGGTACGCGCGAATCTCGCGTATCGGCTTGTTCGAAGCTGCCGCGGCATTTGGCGTCCGTCCGAAGCCCAGTCGGACCTGTTGAGCGCGATCGAGACCGCGATCGCGAGGACAAGCAGGCCGCGGCCGAGCTGGGGATCAGCGAGGTCACGCTGCAGATCCATCGTGGACGAATCATGCACAAGATGGAAGCGCAGTCGCTCGCGGAGTTGGTGCGAATGGCTGGAACGCTGAGGATTCCCGTTACCAATTCGCGACGCTAGCACGCTTTGCTCCTGGTGTCGCGCGCGCTGAACATTCAACCCTCATCTCGCGGCGCGCGCATGCGTTCGGCGTGGATTCCCGAGAGGTTGACCGGTATTGCCCTTCGAATACTCGCGCGACAATATTGAATCGCGACGTCAGTGGAGACGAGAGGATCGGATCGGTGCGGCTGACGCGTCGCGTGGCGCATTGAGCGTTGCGCGAAGAGCCTATAGTGGAGCAGGGCACACCGCACCTACCAGGCACATGTTCAACGAAGTTGAGTTTCATCTCGGGACCCGCCTGCTCCGGACGGGGGTCGCGAGTGCCTTGCTGTGCACCGCGGCGTACGCTCAGGACGCGCCGCGCACCCTCGCGCAGTTTGAGCACCACGCGTGGACGATCCGCGACGGCGCGCCAGCCTACGTGGCCGCGCTCGCCCAGACGACGGACGGGTTCCTGTGGCTCGGCACCTCCACTGGGCTCTACCGCTTCGACGGCGTGCGCTTCGAGCCGTACGCCGGTCCGTCGGGACAGCCGCTCCCCTCGACGAACATCTCCACTCTGCTAGCGCTGCCGGACGGCACGCTGTGGATCGGCTACCGGTTCGGCGGGGCGAGTCGGCTCGCGGCGAATCGCCTCGCGAGCTACGGTGAGCACGAGGGACTGCCGACGGGTACGCTGTGGCAGCTCGCTCGCGATTCCGCGGGAGTCGTCTGGGCCGGCACCAACCGCGGGCTCGCGCGCCTCGACGGGAATCGTTGGACACGCGTCGGCGGCGAGAGTGGGCTGCCGGGCACCTATGCCGCGCCCATGCTCGTGGATCGGCGCGGCACCCTGTGGGTCGGCACAGACTCTGGCGTGTTTGCGCTCTCGCGCGGTGCACGGCGGTTTGAATTGTGGCGCAAGGCCGTGCTTTGGGCGGATGGGGCAGACTTGCGCGAGGCACCGGACGGTGGCGTCTGGGGCATGGCCATCCGAGGTGGGCTGACGCGCCTCGCCGACGCCTCCGGCCGCCCGTCGCCCGCTGGCCCGATCGTCGGAGGAAACACGATGAATGCCATGATCATCGACGGTAGCGCGAACGCCTGGATCGCGACCGATGACGGGCTCGGCCGCGTGCCGCTCCGTGAGCGCCCCGGCGCCGCGGCACCGCAAGGGTTGTCGCGCACCCAGGGGCTTAGCGGCGGCACCGTGAACGCGCTGCTCGAGGACCGCGAACACAACGTGTGGGTCGGCACCGATGGCGGGCTCGATCGGTTTCGTGCCACCAAACTCCTATCCGTGGCGCTTCCGTCGCCGTTCTATTCGCCAGCCATCGCCGCAGGCGACGATGGCAGCGTCTGGGTAGCGAGCTGGTCGAACCCGCCCGTCCACGTCGACGGCGGCGGCAGCATGCGCACGTTCGCGTCGGTGGGTGACAGCATCCAGTGCGCGTACCGCGACCGGCACGGCGTGGTGTGGCTGGGCGGGTCGAGCGGACTGTGGCGCCTGCAGGGCTCGGCGTTCGTGCGCGTTGCGCTGCCTGTCGACGTCCGTCACGGATTCCAGGCGATCGCGGTGGACGGCGCGGACCGCCTGTGGATCTCCGTGGTCCGGCAAGGCGTCTACCGGCGCACCGGTGGCGCGTGGGCGAAGGTCGACTACCAGCGCGATCCGGCGGTGTCCATTCTGTCGGATAGCGCAGGACGGACGTGGCTGGGTTACACGGACAATCGCATCGTTCGCGTCGAGGGCGACACGCCGCGCACCTTCACCGCAGCGGACGGCCTTCGCGTCGGCAACGTGCTCGCGATTCACGTTCGCGGCGAGCATGTGTGGATCGGCGGCGAGCGCGGGCTCGCGCAGCTTGCGCATGACCGCGTCGTGCCGCTCACGGGCACCGACGGCGACACCTTTCGCGGCACCTCGGGCATCGTCGAGACAGCGAGCGGCGAGCTGTGGCTGAATGGCGCCGGCGGCGTGTCACACATTGATCCGGAGGAGGTTCGTCGCGCGCTGCGCGACACGACGCACCGCGTGCGCTTCGAGCGGTTCGACTTTCACGACGGGCTCGATGGAGCGGCGGCGCAGATTCGTCCGCTGCCCACGGCCATCGAGGGGAGCGACGGCCGTCTCTGGTTCGTCACCGGCGCCGCCGTGATGTGGCTCGACCCGCGCAACATTCTCCGCAACCGGCTCCCGCCACCGGTGCAGATCCGGTCGCTCGCCGTCGGCGCCACCAGCTATGCGCCACGCGACACGCAGACGCTGCCGACAGGAACGAGGGCGCTGCAGATCCGCTACACGGCGCTCAGCCTTTCAGTGCCCGAGCACGTGCGCTTTCGCTACCAGCTCGCCGGTAGCGACATCGGCTGGACGGACGTGGGCACCCGCCGCGAGGCGTATTACACCAACCTCCGTCCCGGAGCGTACCGCTTTCGCGTCATCGCCTCGAACGAAGACGGCCTATGGAACGATGCCGGCGCCACCATGAACATCGTGATCCCACCCACGTTCTTCCAGACGCGATGGTTCCTCGCCCTGTGCGTGCTCGCTACTGCTCTGGCGACATGGATGCTTTATCGCCTGCGCGTGCGGAGCGTAGCGGGCGCCCTGCGCGCACGATTTGACGCCACGCTCGTCGAGCGTACACGCATCGCGCGGGAGCTGCATGACACCCTGCTCCAGGACTTCACCGGCATCACGCTGCATCTGCATGCCGTGCAGGGCATGCTGCCACTCCAGCCGGTCAAGGCCGCGACGTCGCTCTCGCTCGTGCTCTCCCGGACAGCTTCGACGCTCCGCGAGGCGCGAGACGCGGTGTGGGACATGCGCACGCAGGAGCTCGATGTGCTGGATCTTTCCGACGCGTTGAGTGAGGCGGCGGGGGACGCGATCGCCGGAACCATGATCGAATTCAGACTCTCCGTCCACGGGGAGCCGCGCCGGCTCGCTCGGTCGATCGAGCTCACCGCGCTTCGGATCGGCCGCGAAGCCATCGTCAACGCGGCCAAGCACGCGAATGCACATCACGTGGAGATCGTGCTCGCGTACTCGCAACGAGACCTACGGCTGCGCGTGTGCGACGACGGGTGCGGCCTCTCGCCGTCCGACTCCGAGGTCGCCCGCGACGCTGGGCATTGGGGAATCGTTGGCATGTACGAGCGCGCCACGCGCGTCGGTGGCGTGCTCGAGATCGTCGGTACGCCCGACCAGGGCACGGTCGTGTCGCTCTCGCTGCCGATCGCCGACGCGCACGGAGCATGAGTGTGGGCGCAGCAGCTCCGGAGTCGAGACCGAGATCACCCCGTGGCTCGCTGGGCAACATCTCCTTCAGCAGATAGCCACCGGCGCCGGCGGAGCGCGCGCCGTGAACGTCGTCGTCGCCCTCGTCGTGAGGGCGACGATTTTCGCATCGGGGAGCTCCTTGATGATTGCCTTCGATACGGAGGCCCGGGCATAACGGCATCCGGAGGTCCCTGAACACGATCGTTCAAGACGTCTCCTCCCGCGCGCGTCAACTTGCGCGCGTGATTCAGTCCAACCGGGGGAGGAGATGAAGTGTGTGGTGGACTGGCTGATCGAAATGCGTTGACCTCGTCTCAGAGATCGAGGAAATCACCCAGTGCCGCTCATCGCAAATCAAAACGGCGGCCGCCGACTTTTATGGGAGAACACAGATGTCGACCATCGAGCCTATTTCACCCGAGGATCCAGCCATCGCGGGGCGACTGCAGTCCTTTCCATCTCGCCGCCGGTTCCTGATTGGCAGCGCCGGCATCGCCGCCGCCGCACTGATTCCGGGAGCGGCGATCGCTGAAGCTCACGGACAGGCGAACGCTTCGATCCCTTCCAACCAGAGCAAAGGAGAAAGTACGATGGACACGATCACGACCAAGGACGGTACGCAGATTTATTACAAGGATTGGGGCGCCGGGCAACCAGTGGTCTTCAGCCACGGCTGGCCGCTCTCCGCCGATGCGTTCGAAGACCAGATGTTCTTTCTCGCGTCACATGGATACCGCTGCATCGCGCACGACCGGCGCGGCCACGGACGTTCGAGCCAGCCGTGGAC
>JAQBQC010000552.1 GCA_028287205.1 Gemmatimonadota bacterium | reverse complement strand
GAGCGCAGAGGCGTGACGCGCGACCGCGATCTCACGAATGGTCCCGCCAAGCTCTGTGAAGCGCTCGGCATCACCGGCGCGATGAATGGGCTCCCGCTGTGGAAGCCCCCGGTCGAGATCCTTCGCGGCGAGCCCGTGGCCGACTCGCTCGTGCAGGTGACGCCGCGCATCGGGATCACGAAGTCTGCGGAGTGGCCGCTCCGATGGTTGGTGAAGGACAATGCGTACGTGTCGAAAACGCCGAAGCATCTGCGGCCGGGATGAAAACAAAACGGCGGCGCTCGAGGAGAGCGCCGCCGTTTCGATTCCGTGCTGCGGTTGCGAGTCGAACTACGGCGTCTTGTCGATCGAGCTGCCGACGTTGTAGCGGATGCCGGCTTCGACGATGTAAGTGGAGCGACCGCTGAAGAAGAAGTTGGCGCGGGCCGGCATGTACGTCGCCTGGCCGAACACCGAGAAGCGGCGATACTGCGCCTGGAGGCCGCCCATGATGATGAAGGCGACGCGGTCGCGCTCCTCGTGGATTGCCTGGGCGACGACATCCGCCTGATCGGGGTCGGTGAGCTGCGCTTGATCGACGGTCGCGTGCTGAATGAGATTGAGCGACAGGCCGACGCCGCCGTACGGACGAAGCGAGCCCCAGTTTATCGGGAAGGCGAGAAGCGCGGCGGTGTAGCGTCGCGAATCCTTCAGCGCGACGTTGTACGTTGTTCCCGCGCCGTCGGTGACGTAGCCGGTGGCGTTGAAGAACGCCTGCTCGGCGCTCAGATACAGCCCGGCCCTGTTGCGGGTGATCAGCCACTCGGCGCCAACCAGCGGCGCGGTGGTGGTGGTGTTGTTGCCGGTCGAGAAGTTCATGAGGCCCGCCTTGGCTCCCCAGAACCACGCGTTCTCGAACAGGCGATTGGACTGGGCAGCGCTGACGACCGGCGTCAGAGCCACGAGGGCGAGCACGGAAGACATCCAACGGACCGTGCGCATGGTGTGACTCCTCATTCTTTGTGCGGGCAGGAGGGTCTAATTGCGAGTGGCGGAGCCGCCACCGGTGAGCAAGGCGTTGAACAGCATGCGGAACGTGCCATACGACTGACCACGGTGCTGCGGACGAAAGCCGAACATCACCACGTGCCCGCGTCCAACCGGTGCGGAAATCGCGGCAGCCTTCCCCGCGATCTGTGATGCTCCCTGCAGATATCCACTCAGCAGTATGTCTTCTCCCCTTTCGGGGTATCGTGCGATCACTCGTACTTGCGACGCGGCTACGACGTCGAACGTCACGGAGTTCGTGAAGTACACAGCAGCCGTATCGGGCATTCCGAAGGCGATTGCATTCGTCGTATCCACGAGCACTCGCAGGATCGAGCCCGGTGCGTACAGCGGCTCCGTGCTCTCACCAGCATCCGGCGCGCGCGAACGTGTTTCGTCTGTCAGGCGGCGCGGCACCACGATTCGCTTTACCGGTACGCCGAGCGACTCCGTCGCCAGCTCCGATGCGTGATCGAGCAGCACCAGCGTTCCACCATTCGTGACGAATTCCCTGATCGCTTCGATACCGGCCGTGCCGAGCCCACCGGCGTATTGAGGAGGAAAATCCGCGGGGGAATTCCCGTCTCGCATCTCCCGCAGGCTCATGTCGGGGACGAGCAATACGTCGAAGTGGTCACGCAACTTGCCCGCTTTCGCGACCGAATCGGTCAATGAGACATAAGGGAGATTGAATTGTTCGAGCACCCAGCGGCACCAGCCTTCATCCATGTTGCCGGTCCAGGGGCGGTAGATGGCGATGCGGGGGAGGCGGGTGAGGGTATAGTGATTGGCGCCGGAGGTGATGGTGACTTTCTTCAAATCGGCGATCGATCGCGCGATCAGTGAGTAGTCTTTCGTGATCCTCGCGTCGACATTCGACTTGGCCACCGTGCCCCCGACTCGGATGTCGGGCGTGGTGGAGAGCGCGGGCATCGCGCTGAGAGGCGTCACGCGCACTCCCATCTGCAGCGGGAGTGTCCAGCCTGTCACATCGTACGGCTGCTCCGGCGGGCCGCCGGGATAGAGCAGTCGCTTCGGATAGTGCTGCACCTCGAGCAAGTCCTTTGCGTGCGCACGAAACGGCTGCGCCATGGGCACGATACGAGACGAGTCGGTGTTCACCATCTCGATTCCACCGAGTTCCAAAACTTCCATCATCGCGACTGCCGCCGATCCGTCCCGCTGCTTGAACGGTATCTCCCACGCCTTCACGCTATCGCTCAGCCCCATCGCGATCTGCCTGCGCCCGAGCGTGACGAAGTCCCGCACGTATCGCTCGCGCTCACTCGACGCGAGATGCACCAGCGCCTCGCTCGCGATCAGCTCGTAGTCCACGATGTCGCGCAGCGTCCAGCGCCCCGCCTTCCAGGGATTCGGGAAGTCCACCGTGCGCTCGTACTTCGGCAGCCCGCGCTCGTGACCCGTCAGCTCCGAATCCACCTGCACGATGGGCGTCGCGATCTTCACGCTCGCGGCCTCGGTGAGGAGTCCCATCATGTTGTGCCGCGCCGGCGTCGACCGTGCACCACCGTGCCACCACATGTCGTATACCGCATGGTCGACCACCCCGGTCTTCCCTCGCGATTCGAGCGCACTCGACATCTCGGCGCCGATCAGCCCGATGCCGCGTACGATGAGCGGATCGATGTTCGGATCGACGGGATCCAGGAACGGCGGCACGAACAGCCGCGCGCCCTCCGCACCCATCTGATGCACGTCGTAGAAGATCTCGGGGAGCCATTCCTCGTAGAGCGCATGCGTGACGAGCTTCGTCTCCACCTGCGTCATCATGAACCAGTCGCGATTGTCGTCGTGCCCCGTGTACTTGTTGTAGATCCAGGGCATGTCGCCGCCCTCCCACTTCGTGCCGAGCTGCGCGCGATACCAGTCGACGATCATCTGCTCTCCGTCCGGGTTCACCGACGGGATCAGGATCACCACCGCATTCTTCAGCTCCGCCTGCAGCGTGTCGTTCGTCGCGAGCCGGTACGCGAGCTCCATCGCCATCTGCGAGCTCGCGATCTCGTCCGAGTGGATGTTGCACTGGATCACCAGCACCGCAGGCTGGTGCGCGTAGAGCGCTGCTTCTTTCGCGGACTTTAGTATCCGGGGATCCGCGAGCTCGCGTTGCGCGCGAAAAATCTCCTCGCGCCGCTTCACGTTCTCGGGCGTCGAGATGATCGCGGCGATCAGCGGCTTCCCCATCGTCGTCTTCCCCAGCGTCTGGATCGACACCGCCGGCGACGCAGCCGCGAGCTTGCCGAAGTAGCCGACGATCTGCGGCCAGTCCGCGAGCTTGCGGTCCGCGCCCACGCGATAGCCGAGCACCGACTCGGGGGTCGGTACCGAAGTCCCCTGCGCACGAACGCTCGCAGCGGGGATTGACCCTGCCGCGAGCGTCATGACCGCGATGGTCAGGAACAGCAATGACGAACGATGGCTGCGCGAGCGCGACGACTGCATGAGCGAATCTCCTCGGGAAATGATCGAAGGAGAATTCTCCGCCCGCGCACCGCTCGCTGCTAGATGCCTCTTCGCATCATCTCACGCGCCGGTGCGGACTACTTCAGCAGCCCGATGCTCTTTCCGACCTTCTTGAACGTCGCCACCGCGAAGTCGAGATCCGCTGTGCTGTGCGCCGCCGAGACCTGGCAGCGTATGCGCGCGTGCCCCTGCGGCACCACGGGAAATCCGAAGCCGGTCACGAACACGCCTTCGCGCAGCATCCGCTCGCTCATCTCGAGGGCGAGCGACGTCTCGCCCACGATGATCGGAACGATCGGCGTATCGCCCGCGAGCGGCGAAAATCCCGCCTCCGTGATCGCCGAGCGAAAGTACTTCGCGTTCTCGTGCAGCTTCTTCACGCGCTCCGGATGCTGCTCGATGAACTCGACCGCGGCGAGCGCGCTGGCCGCCACCGTCGGCGGCAGCGCATTCGAGAAGAGCTGGGGCCGCGAGCGCTGCGTGAGATAGTCGGTGAGCGACGCCGGCCCCGCGGTGTAGCCGCCCGCGGCGCCGCCGAGCGCCTTCCCGAGCGTCGACGTGATCACGTCGACGTCGCCGAGCACTCCGCAGTGCTCCGCGGTGCCGCGTCCCGTGGCGCCGAGCACACCCGTCGCGTGCGAATCGTCCATTACCACGATCGCATCATACGTGCGCGCGAGCTCCAGAATCTCGGGGAGCTTCGCAATGTCCCCTTCCATGGAGAAAATGCCGTCCGTCCAGATGATCCGGCGGCGCGCGCTCTTCGCACCCGCGAGCTTCTCCCGCAGGTCGTCCATGTCCGAATGCTTGTACACGGCCGTCGTGCACTTCGTAATCGCCTTCGCGAGCCGCACCGAGTCGATGATCGACGCATGGTTGAGCGCGTCCGAGATGACGAAGTCGCCCTCCTGCACCACCGTCGCCGTGAACCCCTCGTTCGCGTTCCACGCGGAGACGTACGACAGCGCCGACGCAGTGCCGCTGAAGCGCGCGAGCGCCTCCTCGAGCGCCCGATGCACGGTGAAGGTGCCGCAGATGAAGCGCACGCTCGCGGTGCCCGCGCCGAAGCGCTCGAGCCCCTTCCGCCCCGCATCCACCACGCTCGGCTCGTTGCTCAGCCCGAGATAGTTGTTCGAGGAGAGGATCAGCACCTCGCCGCGTCCTTCCATCGTCACGTGCGCGGCCTGCGGCGAATCGAGGTAGTTCAGCGTCTTGTAGACCTTGTCGCGCTTGAGCTCATCGAGCTGTCCCTGGAGCTCTTTCGAGAATTTCTCGTTCATCGGATCACGCGATGTCGAAGATGACTTTTCCGGCCGCGCCGGACTTGATGGCGGCGATCGCGTCGTCGGCGCGCTCGAGCGGAAAGCGATGGGTGATCACTGGCGTCGGATCGAACAACCCGGATCGGAGAAAGCGCGTCATCTGGTGCCACGTGTCGTACATGCGGCGACCGGTCACTCCGTACACGGTCACGCCCTTGAACACGAGCTCCGTCGCGAAATCGAAGGTCATGGGCTTGGCCGGCACGCCGAGCATCTGCACGCGCCCCGCGGGACGCACGAGTGCGAACGCCTGGTGAATCGCGCTCGGCACACCCGACATCTCGAGCACCACGTCCACGCCGAACTCCGTGACGCGCTTCACGAGCGCCTCCACCTCGTTCGGATGCACCACGTCCGTCGCTCCCATCTGGCGCGCGAGCTCGAGCCGCGTGTCGTTCACATCGGAGCAGATCACGCGCGACGCGCCCGCCGCGCGGCAGATCCCTGCCGCGAAGATGCCGATCGGCCCGCATCCGGTGATGAGCACCGTCGCACCCGGGATGTCCGCCGTGAGCGCCGTGTGGAAGGCATTCCCCATCGGATCGTGGATCCCGCCCACGTCGTAGGAGATGTTGTCGTCGAGCTGCCAGACGTTGGTCGCGGGCATCGCGATGTACTCCGCGAAGCATCCGTCGCGATCGACGCCGATCACCTTCGTGTAGGGACAGGCGTGCGCATTCCCGGTGCGGCAGAGCGTGCATCGGCCATCCACAATGTGTCCCTCGGCCGTCACGCGATCGCCCACCTTCACGTCGCTCACCATCGAGCCCACCTGGGCCACGTCGCCGGCGAACTCGTGGCCGACGGTGAACGGCGGCACGCATCGCCCGCGCGCCCAATCGTCCCACTCGTAGATGTGAACGTCCGTACCGCACACACCGGCGCGCCGAACCTTGATCAGCACTTCATTTTC
>JAQBQC010000533.1 GCA_028287205.1 Gemmatimonadota bacterium | reverse complement strand
TGATGGGTGCGCACCACCACATCGTGCCGGACGAGGCACCGCGCGGGCATCTCGCCGTCACGCGCGACGAGCTCGTCGCGTGGGGCGAGCGATTCGGCCAGGCCGCGCATGCGCGACTCGTCGTCGCCATCGCCGGTGAGCTCGGGGCGGGGAAGACGACGCTCGTCCAGGCGATCTGCCGAGGCGCGGGCGTGACGACGGAGGTCACGAGCCCGACGTACGCGCTCGTGCACGAGTACAAGGGCGATCGGTTCCCGATCTATCATCTCGACCTCTATCGGCTCGAGAAGCCCGAGGACCTCACGAATCTCGGATGGGACGACATGCTGCGCGCGCACGCGCTCATTCTCGTCGAATGGCCGGAGCGGGGCGGCGCGCGCATTCCGCCCGACGCGGTGCCGATCGATCTCGAGCTCGACCCGGAAGACGAGGAGCGGCGACTCCTCTTCGCGGGATGACCGCCGTGCTGACGCTCGCACTCGAGGCGGCGACGTCCACGGGATCCGTTGCGGTCCTGCGCGGCGACGAGCTGCTCGCATCGCGCGAGGTCGCCATGCGCAGTGGAGCGGAGGAGCATCTGCTGCCCGCGATCGACGAGTCGCTGCGCGAGGCGGGCGTCACGACGCGTGATCTCGCGCGGCTCGTGTGCGGGGCGGGGCCCGGGAGCTTCACGAGTCTTCGCGTGTCCGCGTCGCTCGCGAAGGGGATCGCGTTCGCGCACCGTCTGCCGCTCTACGCGGTGCCATCGCTCGCGCTCATCGCGGCGGATGCCTCGCTTCCGGATGGGGCGTATCTCGCGGTGCTCGATGCGCTGCGCGGCGACGTTTTCGCCGGCGCGTACATGCGCGAGGGGAACGCGGTGACGGAGCTCGCTCCGCTGCGGCTCCTGCCGCGCGATACGCTCGCGCAGGAGGCGGCGCTGCTGCACGCGACGATCATCGGCCCGGAGGAGCGTCCGCGCACCACGCCCCGGGCGGCAAACGTCATGCGGCTCGGCACGTGGCTGGCGCTGCCGCCGGTGCCGCTCGCCGCGTGGGAGCCGGACTATGGAAGGCTCGCCGAAGCGCAGGTGAAGTGGGAGCAGGCGCACGGCCGTCCTCTGCCGGTGGCGTAGCGCGTGCGCATCGACGAGGACGCGGGCACGGGTGTGACGAGCCGGGAGTCGCGCGCGCCGATCGTGCTCCGGGCTGCGCGCGATGCGGACATCGATGCCGTGCTCGTGATCGAGCATGCATCGTTCGGCGATCCGTGGAACCGCAGCGCGTTCGTCGAGCTGGTCGAGGATCCACGCGTCGCGTTCCTGATCGCGGATGCCGGAGGCGCGGTGCGCGGCTACGTCGTCGCGTGGTTCGTGCTCGATGAGGGCGAGATCGGGAATCTCGCGGTCGCGAGCGACGCGCGGCGCCAGGGCGTTGGCGCTCGGCTGCTCGACGGCGCGATCGCCGCCGTGCGCCGATCGGACGTGGACACGCTGTACCTCGAGGTCCGCGATTCGAACGCCGCCGCGCGCGCCCTCTATGCTTCACGGGGCTTCGTCGAGGTCGGGCGCCGGCGCGAGTATTATCGCAGGCCGAAGGAGGATGCGTTGGTGCTGCGACTCGACCTCGCATCGGATGCACCTGCCTGAGCCCGGGGTGTATGCAATAGAAGGAGAATGGCCGCGCCGGACCGTTGGCGCGCTGCACGCAATCGCTCTATACTCTGTCAGGCGAGTTCACTCGCCAACCGCCAGGAGATCCATATGAGTCGCAGCCTGAACAAGGTCACCCTGATCGGCAATCTCGGCGCCGATCCCGAGGTCCGCTCCACCACCGGTGGCAATCGCGTCGCCACGTTCTCGCTGGCCACGAGCCGCAGCTGGAGCGGTCCGAGCGGAGACAAGCAGGAGAAGACGGAGTGGCATCGCTGCGTCGTCTGGAACAGCAAGGCGTCCACGCTGGCAGACATCGTCGAGCGCTACCTCAAGAAGGGCGACAAGATCTACGTCGAGGGGCGCATCGAGTACCGGCAGTGGCAAGACAAGGAGAATCAGACGCGCTACACCACCGAGATCAACGTGCGCGAGCTGATCATGCTGAGCGGCAAGGCGGGCGGGTCCGACAGCTTCGACAGCGATTCCTCGGGTGGCAGCAACGCGCGTCCCCGTGCGGCGGCAACGGATCGCTCGCGTGGTGCCGGGGCCGGCGCCGGCGCTGGCACGGGCGCGGCGGGCGGAGACTTCGAGGACTTCCGCGGGAACCTGGATACGGAAGACGACGACCTTCCGTTCTAGACTCGCGCGCACGGAATCGTTCGGGCTTGCGCAAGGTGCGGAGTATCGATCGCTTCGAGAAGAAGGCGGGACGGTAGGGGCGCGTTGCCTCCACCGTCCCGTTTCGTTGCGCACCGGCCGCACGCGCGAGCCATTTACTGCTCGCTGATCGAGCGCCGATGATCTTCGCCCTCGTCATCGCACTCGCCTCCGTTGTCGCGGGCGCCGTCGCGTCCGTGGTCGGCTTCGGCATCGGAAGTCTGCTCACGCCGCTCTTCGCGGTGCGCGTCGGCACGCAGCTGGCCGTCGCCGCGGTCTCGATCCCCCACGTCTTCGCGACGGCGCTTCGGTACTGGCGTCTGCGCGCGCACGTCGATCGGCGCGTGCTCGTGAGCTTCGGAATCATGAGCGCTGCCGGAGGTCTTGCGGGTGCGCTGCTGCATTCGGTCGCCGGCAATCGCGCACTGGCCGTCGTCTTTGGCGTGATTCTCATCTTCGTCGGCGTCAGCGAGCTCGCTGGATTCGCCCGCCGTATGCGATTCGGCGGATGGGTCGCGTGGACGGCGGGGGCTCTCTCGGGCCTCTTCGGAGGGCTCGTCGGAAATCAGGGCGGCATCCGCTCCGCCGCTCTCCTCGGCTTCGATGTCGACAAGGACGCGTTCGTGGCAACCGCGACGGCGATCGGCCTGGTTGTCGACGCGGCGCGCATGCCGGTGTACTTCGCGACACAGGCGCCGGCGCTCGCGCGTATCTGGCCGCTGGTGCTGATCTCGACGGCCGGCACGCTCGTGGGAACGGTGGTGGGAGTCCGCGCGCTGCGACGCGTCCCGGAACATGCCTTCCGTCGTATCGTCGCGGCCATTCTCCTGGTACTGGGGATGTACATGCTGCTGCGGGGGTGAGTCGGGAGGGGCTTGCGCCATATATATTGGACTCATATATATTGGCCGCATGATCACCCTCGACCTCAAGAAGGGAAGCGCCGACTTCCTCATCCTCTCGCTTCTCCGCGACGAGCCCCGCCACGGCTACGAGCTGAGCAAGCTGATCGAGTCGCGCTCCGGCGGTGTCGTCCAGTTCCAGGTCTCGTCGCTCTATCCGCTCCTCTATCGCATGGAGGAGCGCGGATGGATCAAGGGCAAGTGGATCGAGAAGGCGGGTCAGCGTCGCAGGCGCTACTACCACATCACGGCCGCGGGACGCGAGGCCGTGAAGGAGCAGCGCGAGAGCTGGCTCGAGTTCGTGCAGGCGATCGGACAGGTCGTGGGCACCGCGCATGCCTGACTGGGGGAGCGAGATCCGCGCGCGACTCGCGCCGCTCGGGCTGAGCGCCGAGCGCGAGTTCGAGATCGCGGAGGAGCTGGCGC
>JAQBQC010000528.1 GCA_028287205.1 Gemmatimonadota bacterium | reverse complement strand
CGTCAATCGACTGCTCGGCATCGAGATCGCGCGCTACGCGCTCGGACCGGAGGCGGAGTTCAAGCGCCGCGTGAGCGACGATCGCGTGATCGCGGCGGCGCTGGAGCAGTCGAACGGAGAGCAGGTGGAGAACGATCTGCTGCGCCGCGCGGGCGAGCGGCGCGCCGCGAAGCGCGAGGACATCCCGCACACGACATGATCGCTCAATGACCGCGCGCGTGTTCGTTGTCGGTGCGGGTCGAGCGGGGCGCGCGCTGACGCATGCGCTGCGCGTGGGCGGCGTGGACGTGGTGGGGCTGCACGGGCGCCAGCCAGGGGTGGGGATCACATCGGGCGAATGGCCGTCGTCGCTCGCGAGCGCGACGGTAGTGCTAGTGACCGTGCGCGACGCGGAGCTCGATGGTGTGCTGCGCGATCTGCTCGCTGCACCGCTCGGCGCTGGTGCGGTGGTGCTGCATGCGAGCGGGAGCATGGAGCCGCCTTCTCTCGATCTGCTGCGCACACGCGGTCACCCCGGGGGCACGTTCCATCCCCTGCTCCCGCTCACCGATCCCACGCGCGCCGCGGAGCAGCTGCATCGCGCGTGGATCGGCATCGATGGCGATGAGGGCGCGCGCGCGATCTCGCGCGAGCTCGCGGCGGCGATCGGCGCGCGCGTGCTCGAGATTCCGGCGGGTGCAAAGGCCAGGTATCACGCGGCAGCGGTGATCGCGTCGAATTTCCCGATCGTGCTGCTGGCGATGGCGACGCGGGTGCTGACGTCGGCGGGTGTGAGCGAGGAGGCGGCGCGCGGCGCGCTGGGGACGCTGTTGACGGCGGCGGCGGAAAACGTGCGGGCGGCGGGGCCGAGTGCGGCGCTCACGGGGCCGGTGGCGCGCGGCGATGTGGAGACGGTGCGGGCGCATCTCGAGGCGCTTGCGGATGCGCCGGAGGTGCTGGAGTTGTATCGGGCGATGTCTCGCGAAGCGTTACCGCTGGCGGAGAGTGCCGGGGCGGATCGGGGCAGGTTGGAGGAGATGCGACGTGTGTTAAGCGAGCGCTAGTGTCGAGTTGGAAAATCGTCCTCTCGGAGCTTCGGTCGTTTCCGTTTTCGTCCGTTCGTGTTCGTTCAATTCGTTTCTCAGATTGTTAGTGTCTGCCCGAGCGACAATCGCGACAACGCTCGGCGACTGCGCGATACAGACTCTAACAAGTTGATAATACGGATTAAACGGATTGAACGGATGTGATCGAGCTAGGAGGGCCAGTTAGCCGTCAAGTTGGAAATGCCCGCTAACTCGCCGGCCCATCGAACACCTTCACGCCCGCCGGCACGTGAAACACGAACGCATTCGCATCCACCGGCGCGTTGCGCGTGAACTTCGTGACCGTGATGCGGCGCACGACGCCGCTCCCATCCACCGTCTCCACGCGCCGCAGCAGCGCATCGCTGTCGTTCACCCAGAGCGTCACCTTCGAGAACGGTGAGTCCGTGCTCTTCGGCGTGAGCACCACCGAGTGCGTCGCGCTGCCGTCGACGGTCGCCGCCGAGCCGCCCGACACCGTGTAGCTCTTGCGCGGCGCCTCGAGGAACTGCGCCGCGAAATCCGGCGCGCCGACATCCGCGCCCAGCTTCGCGCGAATCACCTGGCCCGGGTTCGTGCTCGGCAGATACACCCACACGAACTTCCCGTCGGAGATGATGCGATCACCGGACGGCTCCTCGAAGTTGATCGCGAAGCGCGCGGGTCGACGCTGCTGCAGCTCACCGCGCGACGTCACGGTCGAGCCGGTGAGCGCGTTGTCGATCGTCTGCGTGAACGCGATGCGCGCGGTCTTCACCGTCGCGTAGGCGGCCACCGCGCGATCGAGCGTGCTGTCGGCGGACTGCGCGGCGGCAGGTGCGGCGGACATCGCAATACCTGCGAGCGCGGAGGACCCGACCAAAAAGCGAGCGGTTTTATTCATGACGAATGCTACCCCGCCGCGTGCGCCGCGGTCCGGGGCGCGGGTGCTATCGTGCGCCCGATCGCAGCCGCGATGGTACGCAGCTCACCAACGAGCTGTGCGAACTGCTCGGGATACAGCGATTGCGCGCCGTCCGAGAGCGCGCGCTCCGGATTCGGATGCACTTCCACGAGAATTCCGTTCGCGCCCGCCGCCACCGCCGCACGCGCCATCGGCAGCACCAGATCGCGGATGCCGGTGCCGTGGCTCGGATCGGCGACGATCGGGAGGTGCGAGAGCTGTTGCACGATCGGGATCGCGGTGAGATCGAACATGTTGCGCGTCGCTGGATCGAAGGTGCGCACGCCGCGCTCGCAGAGAATCACATCCTTGTTGCCGCTCGCGAGCACGTACTCGGCGCTCAACAGCAGATCGTTGATCGTGGCCGCGAGCCCGCGCTTGAGCAGCACGGGCTTGCCGAGCGTGCCGACGAACTTGAGCAGCGAATAATTCTGCATGTTGCGCGCGCCGATCTGGATGCAGTCCGCGTACTCGGCCACGAGCTCCGCACCTGCTTCGTCCATCGCCTCGGTGACGATTGCGAGTCCCGTCTCCTTGCGCGCCGTCGCGAGATACTCGAGGCCGATCTCGCCGAGTCCCTGGAACGAGTAGGGCGAGCTGCGCGGCTTGAACGCGCCGCCGCGCAGGCACGATGCGCCCGCCGCCTTCACCTGCCGCGCCGCGAGCACGATCTGCTCCTCGGATTCCACTGAGCACGGGCCCGCCATGATCACGACCTCGCTGCCGCCCACCTCGACGCCGTTGCCGATCGTCACGATCGTGTTCTCCGGGCGCCACTCGCGCGAGACCTGCTTGTACGGCTGCGTGACGTGAATGACCTGCACGACGCCGGAGAGGGCGCTGATGCGCGACGCGTCGACGCGGCCGTCGTTGCCCACGAGGCCTACAGCCGTGCGCTGTGCGCCCGGCATCGGCCGCGCCTGATAACCCATCTCCTCGATCACCGCGACCACCGCGTCGATCTCCTTCGCAGTGGCTCCGTGCTTCATCACGA
>JAQBQC010000459.1 GCA_028287205.1 Gemmatimonadota bacterium | reverse complement strand
GCGGACTTCGACAATCGCGTGAACGCGCTGCGCGCGGCGCGGGAGGAGGCGGCGCAGCGACTCGGGCTCGATCCGGGATTTCTGTGCGCGCGCGAGAAGCTGGAGACGATCGCGCGCAAGAAGCCGAAGACGCTGGAGGAGCTCGCGGAGGTGCCGGATCTGCGGCGGTGGCAGATCGAGGTCCTGGGGCCGGCGTTTTTGAAGGCGTTGGCGGCGTAAGGGAAGGCGGAGCAGCCTTCGGGAGGAATGGGCTGCCTCTCGCGATGAGCTCGTCAGCCACGCCTGTGAGAAAATCGTGCGACGTCGCGTTTCCCCTCTTGCTCGCACGCACGAAGCGCAGCACATATCCGTCATCCGAGTCGTGATATTCGTCCGAGCGAGTGATCACGGCTCGTCAAACAGCGCGCGTTGCTCGTCCACGTCAATCGAGATCTCGAATGAGTGCGGGCGTGGTACTCGCGATCGTCGCCTTCGGTCTTGCGGAAATCGCGATGATTGTCGCTTATCAGTTGATAGGTCTCATGTCAGACGACATGAGCCGCAGCCGGGATTTTGCAGCACCATTTGAGCTGCCGAAAATCGAGCAGATCCCCGTCTTCATGCGCCACTATCGTCTTCTCTACCCGGGTGCCAGACGCCTCGCCTATCTGCGCGCCGCGATAGCCGTGCACCTGGGAGGATTCGTGCTCGCGGCGTTTTATCTGCTGACCGAGGGGCTGTGACGCGCAATCGAGTGCGCGGGGCGGAGCGAGACCGGTGACTACGCCGGCAGCGATCGCGATCGTCGCTCTCGCTGTCGCGGCCATCTGTGGCATCGCGTTCATGCGAGTGCTCGCCCGCATCAACGTTGAATTGAATCGGGGAAACATCTCGAGCGCGCCCACACGAACGGCCGCCTGGCACCTGATGCACACGCCAACGCGACTCATGCTGCGCGAGTACCGAAAGGCGTGTCCGCACGGAACGCTTGGCCGTTCTCTGCAGATCTTCTACATGGTGGGCGGCGCGGCCGCGATAGTCTTCTTCGCGGCTGTGTTGAGCATTCGATGAGCGCCACCAAATTGTCAGCGGCCGCCGCCCGGGACCGGACAACCATCTTTTTTGCTCTTATCCGTTTGTGTCCGTTCAATCCGTTTGTGTCCGCATCATCAAATTGTTAGTGCTTGTGTTCCGAGTTCGCGGACCACGTTCGGGACTGCCGCTCGGGCGGGCACTAACAGTGTGAAATGCTGACACAAACGGATTGAACGGACACAAACGGAAGGAACCACGAGCGGAGGAAAAATTCACGACGACAGCGCTCGAGAAGCTGCTCGCTCTAGCGCGCCGCCTTCGCCGCGGTCGCCGGATGCACGATCGACCAGTGCGCGTTTCGCAGCTTCCAGCCCGCCTCGCCGCGCTGGGCCAGGCCCGTGAAGTAGCCCGAGATTTTCGTTTCGTTTCCCGCCGAGTCGACCAGCGATTCGTCGAACGGCACCGCGAGCTGCGCCATCCCTGGTGAGAGGGAGTCGATGCGCAGTGCGCCCCATTTCAGATCGGCGTGCTTCAGCACCACCGCGATGGTGCGCACCGCCTTCGTCGCGGAATCGTTGCTCGGGAATGCCATCGAGCCGTCCGAGGCCATGAAGAATCCCGGCGACTGTTCGAAGTAGCGCAGCCACGCGTTCGGTCCGTTCGCGCGCAGATCGCTCGCGATCGAATCCGTCATGGCGGTGATGCCCTGCTTCTGGCTCTCGGTCGTGCTCGCGCGATCGATGCGCACGCACCCCGTGGATACGACAAGGCCGGCGATCAACGCCGGCCAGATCGATCTGGATGTTGCTCTCACGCGAACGATCCTCGCGTGGTCATTCAAAAGCCCATGTACGCGCGAATCCTCGGCTCGATCCGCTCGGGGCTCCACATCGGATCCCACACGAGATTCACCGCCACCTCCTCCACGCCATCCAGCGTCCGCACCTGCTGCTCGGCCGCCGTCATGATCTCGGGGCCGGAGGGACAGCCGGGCGACGTGAGGCTCATGTCGATCGAGACCTTGGGGCCGGTGACCGCGATCGCGTAGACGAGCCCGAGATCGACGATGTTGAGATTGAGCTCGGGATCCTTCACGCGGCGCAATGCGGCGCGGACGACGTCTTCGTCGAGCGCGGGCGCGTTGGGCGAGGGAGCTTCGGTTTCGGTGGTAGGCGCCTGGGCGGATTCGCTCTCGGGCGCGGCGGGCAGATCACTCATCGGGGACTCCTTGTTCCGTCCCGAAAGCTCACCCGGCGCGGTGCGCCGGACAAGCGCAGCCGTCGGCCCTACTTCTTCCTGTGCGCGGACGCCTTGGAGGCGACGGCCTTGTGCGAGCTATTCTTCGACTTCGACTTGCTCGCCACCGCCTTCGACTTGCTGGCGGAGGACTTCGACCTCGTGTGCGCGCTCGACGACCGGGTGTGGTGCGAGTTGCGACGCGCCCTGCGATCGCGACGGTTCCAGCCCTTTGCCGCATCCGAGCGGAAGGACGCCGGCATCGCGATCGTCTGCGACGGATCGTCCGTGACCGCGATCGCCGCGGCATCCGTGAGGTCGGCGCGAACATCCGCGATCACCTTGGCCGGCTGGCGCGCCCGGGCCGCATGCACGCGGTTGGTCAGCAGAATCACGAACATCTCGCGGTCCGGATCGATCCAGAGCGACGTGCCCGTGTAGCCGACGTGGCCGAACGAGCCCTCGCTCATGAAGCGTCCCGAGCCCCACTGGCCATCAGCCATCGCCCAGCCAAGCGCCCGGCTGCCCGAGGCGCGCGTGGTGAAGAGCTTGACGGTTGAGTCGCTCACGATGCGGACGCCCTTGTACTCGCCGCC
>JAQBQC010000449.1 GCA_028287205.1 Gemmatimonadota bacterium | reverse complement strand
CCCGAGGATGGTTCCCGTGCGGGTGTGCACGACGCTCTGATCCGACTTTGCGATTCCGAAATCCATGAGGTAGGGGCGGCGCTCGACGTCGACGAGGATGTTCTCGGGCTTGATGTCGCGATGGATGATCCCGTTCCGATGCGCATAGTCGAGGGCCGACGCCACCTCGACCGTGATCTGCACCGCGTCGTCCACCGAGAGCTGGCGGTCGCGGTCGAGCCGCGCGCGCAGCGACTCGCCCGGAATGAACGGCATGACATAGTACAGCAAATGATCCGGCGTCTCTCCAGAATCGTAGAGCGCCAGAATGTTCGGATGGCTTATCTTCGTGGCGAGCTGGATTTCCCGTCGGAAGCGTTCCGGACCGAGTGCCATTCCGAGGTCCGGAAGCAGCACCTTGATAGCTACCTCGCGATCGTGCTTCAGATCATTCGCGAGATAGACAGTCGCCATGCCTCCGCGTCCCAGCTCGCGCACGATCTCGTACCGCCCTTCAAGAGCGGCTCGTAGCCGATCGAGACCGTTCGTCACCGGGTGCCCGTGCCCTGCGTTGAGAGACGCTAAGCGCCGAAGATAGGGCTCCGAGCCAAAATCTGCCAGACGGTGAAACGTTGTGTGGCGGCAGGGCCCGGCGGGTCAGTGTGCGGGGGCGGAATCGGCGGCGGCCGCGCTGCGATAAACCGTTCCACCCTTCATCACGAATGCCGGCCGCTCGAGCACGGTGACGTCGCTCAGCGGGTCGCCGCGAACGGCGATCAGGTCCGCCCAGGCGCCCGGAACCAGCGTACCGGCCTTGTCCTGCCAGCCGAGGAGATCCGCGGCGTTGGACGTCGCCATCTGGATGGTCTGGAGCGGCGTCAGCCCCAGCTCGAGGAGATACTTGAACTGCCTGGCGTTGGTGCCGTGCGGGTAGACCCCCGCATCGGTGCCGAACGCCATCTTCACGCCCGCCGCGATCGCGCGCCGCCAGTTCACGTTCGGCGCCTTCCGGAGCTGCCGCTCCTTCTCGATCATCTTGTCGGGAAGGCCGATCTCCTTGCCGTGCTCCAGGATGTACGCGTCCGTGTAGATGTCGGGCACGAGATACGTTCCGTGCTCCTTCATGAGGCGCACGCCCTCCTCGTCCACGAGCCCGCCGTGCTCGATCGACGCCACCCCCGCCCGCGTCGCGCGCTTGATCGCCTCCGCGCCATGCGCGTGCGCGGCGACCTTCCGCCCCCACGTCGTCGCCTCCGCCACGATCGCGTTGAGCTCCTCCTGCGAATATTGCGGCGCACCCACCGACTCCTCCTCGGAGAGCACGCCGGCGCTCGCCAGGACCTTGATCCAGTCGGCGCCGTACTTGATGTTGACGCGCACCGCCTTGCGCACCTCATCCACGCCGTCCGCGATGTTGGACAGCTGCTGAAAATGGATGTACGGCGAAAATCCGTTGAGATCCCCGTGTCCGCCCGTTGCACTGATCGCGAGCGTCGCGACGAGCATCCGCGGACCATCCACCACGCCGTCGTTGATCGCGTTGCGCAGCGCGACATCGATGAGCTCCGGCGCTCCGACATCGCGCACCGTCGTGAAGCCCGCCGCGAGCGTACGCTTCGCGTAGATGTGCGCGCGCACCGCAGCGTCGATCGGGCTGCGGCGAAAGAGATCGGTGTAGTAGTCGTGGCTCTCTCCCGAGAGGTGCGTGTGCACATCGATCAGCCCGGGGAGCACGGTCGTGTTTCCGAGATCGATCACCGTGACGCCAGTCGGAACGGCTCCGCCTGATGTCACCGATGTGATCCTGTCGCCATCGATGACGATCACCGCATTGTCGATGCGCTTGCCCGTGCGCGGCTCCACGAGATGCGCCGCGCGAAGCACCGTTCGCCGGGGCGCAGCTGGCGCCGCAGCTTCGCTCTGCGCGCGAGCGATTGTCGGAGTGATGGTGGCAGCGAACGCGAACGTCGCGACGATGAGAGAAAGTGCGGAGCGCGTGCGCGTCATGGAGTGTTGGGAGAGGTGTCGGGTGATTGCAGGCCGCGGAGTGTCGCGTTGTCCTTTGCTTCCTTGATCTGGAGCTCGAGCTCATCGATGCGCGCCTTGAGCACCGCGTCGTATCCGGCGTGCGCGCCCTCGACGATCGATGTCGCCGCGGCCCCCGCACCGTTGAGCGCCGCGCTCGACGACTGCTCGACGCCCGTGACATTCCCATGCGCACCGAAGGAGAGCGCGATCTTTCCGGCGCCAAGCACCTGCGTGCCGAACGCGATGTGGAGAATGGGGTCAGCGGCCGAGACGAGTGGCACGATGCGCTCTTCGGCGACGGTGAACGTGGTGTTGCGCGGATCGATCGCGTCGGCCACGTGCACGCGAATCACGCGCATGATCGGCTCGCGGAAATAAATCCTCGCGCACACGGAGTCGGCGCCCGTACAGCCGATGGCCGCGCCCCTCGCGTTTGGCGCGGGCTCGAGCGCGCTCGTCGGCTCGGGCACCGGCGAGACCGACACGAACAGATTCGCCAGCGTGAAGAGCTCGAGATCGTGCGTGAACGTGGCGTTCTGCCGCGCGATCGCCGACCAGGTGGCGCCGGGATCGGGCGCCGGCGGCAGCTCGGTGAGATCGAAGGTTCGAACGACATGCCTCGTCGCCACCGGCGTCGGCTTCGCCTTCGTCGCGCACGCCGTATCCCGGCCCGCGGTGAGCGGCCCGCGAATCACGGCGCCGAGAACGCCGGCAAAGCCCTTCGCGATCGTGGTCACGATCGCGGCGCGCTGGTCGGTGCCGGCGTAATTGAGCGACGTGAGCACACCCGTCTCGCTGACTTTGACGCCGAGCGTCTGATCGACCAGCCCGGAGGGCGTGACGCCGAGGCGATACGCCTGGCGGCGGTCCGGGACGGTGGTGACCGTCAGCGTCCAGCTGCTCGCGAGCGAGTCGTGCGGCTCGCAAACGCCGCTCCGGCCGCGCACGACCTCCCGGAACTGGCTGACCTTTGCGTCGACCGTGAGGAGATCGCGTGTAACGAAATAGCGCAGCCCTTCATCGGGCGTGTGGGCGAGGTCGAACGGACCGCTGGTGTTGAGCGTGCCCGGGCTGGCGCAGGCGGCAGCCGAAGCCGTCAGGAGTAGAACGAGTGCTCGGGCGTGGCGCGGCATGAATCCTCCGTTGGTCATGCTCGAGTGAAGCGCGCGGCGTGTTCGATCGTCGGACATATGATAGGCTTGCCGCGCGCACTCGGCTACTTGGACGCGCGGTACACGGAGGGGGAGACGCCCCATGATCTTCGATCCATGGGTTTGCAGGTTTGAATCGGCTCGCCGCGGCGTGCTCCCTCGCATGCTGCTGTTTCCTGCGCTCGTATTCTGCGCCCTGGCCGCGCGCTCTGCGCCGCTCCCGCCCACATCGATTCCTGTGCGCGTCATCCTCGTTGCGAACGACGTGCGCGACTCGATGAACGTCGTCTTCATCCACTCGACGTCGGGGTGGAAGAAGTATCATCGGAACATCAATGCGATGAACTACGGGCGCGGCTCACCGATCTGGCGCGAGACGATGCGCTGTCTGCACGGCAGGGTGTCCACGGACACGCTCTGGATCACGTCGTGGGAGGCGCCGCGCGGCGAGCGCGCGTTCGCGGCGGCGGTGACCGGCGAATGCGATGACAGCGACGATGCGGTAGGCAGCTGGCATACGCATCCGTGGCGCGCCGACAGTTTGCAGCATCCAGTCAAGACGCGCGGACTTTCGGTGGGCGATCTGCGAGCGTTTCGCGCGAGCTCGGATCGGATCTCGCTGGCGCAGTGGGATCGCGACTCGATTGCGGGTGCGGTGCGGGCGTTCAACGGGTCGATGCAGTATCCCATCCCGGTGCTGGTCGAGCTTCGCGCCGACCTCGACACCAGTCGGGCGTCTCCGGATTCAGCCGAAATGCACTGAAAGCTGGAGTCGGAAAGTGATGCCCCGGCGGCCCCAAAAATCGCCGCGCTGGCGCCCGGACAGAAAGCGTAACACATTGTGGCACAAGACCATATAATTTATGGTTAGACGACGCCAATCATCCGGATGGGCGTGATGATGTGCGTCCGGCGCGTGATAGACTCTGTGATACAACTCACCATACATTGCGGGACAGAAATTCCCGTTCGACTCACCCGCATTCGCCGGCACTCGTCCCGCGACGAGCTCCGGCCTATTCTTTGGCCAAATTTAGCGAGCTCAGCACTCCTGAGGGTGATGATCCTTCGTCGCCCCGCTCGACACGTCGCGTGTCTGGTGGAGCGGGGATTCCGCGTGCGTTGCTGACATCGCTCGAGGAGCATCTCGTGTCGCTGCCAGGAGTCACGCTGGCGCGCGTCGAGGTTCGTCCGACGGGCGAGATCGTTGGCATCCATCTCATGGTGGCGGCCGGCGTCGATACGAGCTCGCTCATCAGCACAGTGGACGAGACGCTGCGCACGACCTTCGATCTCAAGATCGCGCCCGAGCAGATCTTCGTCGCGCACGTGAACGCGCGATCGGGATCGTCACGCGCGCGCGCCGCCGACAGCGGAGCGCCGTTCGAGCAGCGTCGCACGCCCGACATCCTCATCGCGGAGAGCGGGGACGTACCACGCCCCCCGCGCCGCGTGTACTTCGAGGATCTCGAGGTGCGCCGCTCGCGCGTGTCTGGAATCACCTGTCGCGTGTCGCTCAGAAAGGGTGCTCTCGTGCTGAGTGGCGAGGTGACGGGTGCGTCGTCCGAGCGATCGCGCGCGGAGCTGGCCTCGCGCGCCACACTGGCGGCGCTCGGAGCGGCGGACGTGGCTGCGCAGACGGCGGCGATCGAGCACGTGCTGCTCGTCGATTCGCTCGAGCGGCGCTACGTCGTCGTTGCCGTGGCTGCGCGCCGCGGGCGTGAGATCGTGCCGCTCTCCGGTGTGTGCGAGGTGCGCGAGGATGTCGAGACGGCTGCGGTGCTCGCGACGCTGTCGGCCACGAACCGCTGGCTCGCGCAGTACTAGCTCGCCGGCGAAGCGCTGAAACCGGCATAGCTCGAGCGCGTACAATGATGGGCCGGGCGGGCAGCCGGCCGTGCCCTTCGCGGAGCTCGAGATCATGGGACTGGGGTCGTTCGCCGCTCTACCGGTGCTGGTCGCACTGTCCACCGCCATGCTGCCAGAGATCGCGCGCGCGCAGAGCGCACAGCCAATCCCGATCGATTCCGCAAAGGCCGCATTCGCCCAGGCACACGAGCTCTGCTCGGCCGATCACGGAACGCTGTGGGGCGTGTCGCTGTGCGGGCCGATCATGTTCGTGGATGCGCCGAGCAGGTCGGTCGTGGCCAGCGACGCCGATGGGAAGGGAGTGCTCGCGGCGAAGAACGGCGTGTTCATCGGAGTCATGCCTGCCGATCAGAACATCGCGAACACCGCCGTCGAATGGTCCGGGCTGAAGTGGACGCAGATGCTCTGGCCGCTGCCGGTTGGCGAGCGACTTCGCGCGACGCTGATGATGCACGAGCTCTATCACCGAATTCAGAATCGGCTCGGCCTTCCCACGCAGCGCGACGCCGACAACGCGCACCTCGATGAGCTGAACGG
>JAQBQC010000436.1 GCA_028287205.1 Gemmatimonadota bacterium | reverse complement strand
GCGGCAGCGGAGTGCTCCCCGCATCCGCGAGCAGCGTTTCTGCCTGCTCCGGACGAACGCTCGTAGATTCCGCCAGCGTGCGCGCTTCCCTTTCCATCGCAAATCGCCTCTCGACGATCCGCCGCTCACGATCGTCGAGCATGCCCAGGGTCATCGCGATCGGAGCCAGGCGACGGAGTGCATTGTCCTGGCGCACCGTGAGGCGAAACTCCGAGCGCGACGTGAACAATCGGTAGGGCTCATCGACGCCACGCGTCACGAGATCGTCGACGAGCACGCCGATGTACGAATTCTCGCGGCCGAAGATCACCGGGGCCTCGCCCTTCACGGCCAACGCCGCGTTCATGCCCGCAACGACTCCCTGGCCTGCCGCCTCCTCGTACCCCGTGGTCCCATTGATCTGCCCCGCGAAGTACAATCCGCCGAGTGCTTTCACCTGGAGCGATGCGTCGAGCTGGGTGGGCGGAAAGTAGTCGTACTCGATCGCGTAGCCCGCGCGCGTCATGCGCGCCTGCTCCAGCCCAGGAATCGCATGCAGCAGCTCCAGCTGGACGTCGGCCGGCAGTGACGTCGACAGCCCGTTCACGTACAGCTCAGTCGTATCGTGGCCCTCGGGCTCGAGAAAGAGCTGATGCCGCGCGACGTCCGGGAAGCGCACGATCTTGTCCTCGACGCTGGGACAATAGCGCGGTCCCCGCGATCCGATCGCGCCACCGTACATCGCCGACTTCCCGATGTTGTCGGCGATGATCTTCTTTGCCTCCGCGCCAACGAACGTGATCCAGCAGGGAAGCTGACGCGGATGTCGAGTTGCTTCGCCGCTGGCACGCGACGCCTCCCAGAAATGCGACCACGAATAGTCGAACTGTTCGATCTCGCTGTCCTGGCGTTCTAGGCGCGCGAAATCGACGGAACGTCCATCGATACGCGGCGGCGTTCCGGTCTTGAAGCGCGCGGATTCGAGCCCAAGCGCATCGAGCTGCTCGGCCAGATGAATCGCGGGCGCATCTCCCGCACGCCCGCCAGCAATGCTCTTGTCGGTGCCGATGTGCAGTCGCCCGCGCAAAAATGTACCGGCCGTGATCACGACCGCTTGCGCGCCGAATCGACGCCCCTCGAGAGTCTCGATGCCCGTGACCCTTGCGCCAGCGTCGTCGAGGAGAAGACGTGCGACGGTCCCCTGTATCGTGTGCAGCGTCGGGTGCTGCTCGATCAGGCTGCGAACTGCGCGCCGGTACATGCCGCGGTCGCACTGCGCGCGGGGGGCCCACACCGCTGGGCCTTTGCCGCGGTTGAGCATTCGGAACTGCAGCGTCGCGAGATCGGTTGCTCTCGCCATGATCCCGCCCAGCGCATCGACCTCGCGTGCGACGGTGCCCTTCGCGACGCCGCCGATTGCCGGATTGCACGACATCTGACCGATCGTCTCGAGCGCGCTCGTGATGAGTCCTACGCGTGCGCCCAGTCGCGCGGCCGCGACGGCAGCTTCAGTGCCTGCGTGACCGGCGCCAACGACGATGACGTCGAGCTCGAGCTCCATGCGCAGCGAAGTCATCGGTCAAAGATACGACGAATGGACAAGGGAGGGACGACCGCACACACTTGTCGTATGCCACTCGAAATACATCCCGATGCTCCGACGATGCTCGTGCGAAAATCCGCCTTCGAGCGTGCAGGATTGGCCCGTGCGCATTTCGATGCGCGCTACAATCTCACCCCCGACGAATTTCGGGTGGAGGGTGAGATGATCGCGATCGGGCCACTCTACGACGAGGAAGCGCTCGGTGCGCTCACCAGCGAGCTCGAGTCCCTGGGCCTCATCTACTTCGAGGACTTTGCTGAGTTGAGCGGCAACTGGCCACCGTGGCTCACGATATTCGCGCGCGGAGGGTGAGGCGTCGCTACCGCGGAGAGCTCCGCTCACGTTTCGGCAGCACGGTAGTGTCGGGAGTGAGATGACCGTGCCGCAGAAGTCCGCGCCATCCGCACGCATAGCACCAACTGGTGCGGAACCATGGCATCAGGAGATTCCACCCGCGGGATTTCACGCGAAGGGTGGGTGTGTCGCACTCCGGGCACCGGTCACTGTTCGGAAGCACGGCGTGGAAGAACATCGTCGCAAAGACGATTCGCGCAATGAAGATTGCGCTGAAGACGATCAGGAAGAGCAGACCTTCGGACATACGTCACCTCTCGACACCCGGCGCGTAACTCTCTCATCGGCCGCGCGCCTGCGGCAGCGAGACTCAACTGAGCTTCTCCAGCTCCCTCTCGATATTGCTCCAAAGCTCGACGTACGCAATACCATCCTCGATTCGCTCGATCACTACTTCCGCGCCCGCAGCGATCGGAGCGCTTTCCAGCCCAAGAGCAGGCACGGTTCGACGGGCCCCGTCATGCTCGTAGGTTATCTCGCCCGCCTGTCCGGCTACAATCGACTGCGAAACTCGCGCCGGATGGCCCTGGAGTGCGAATCGGGGATCCTCGACGTGTAGCGCCGCGCTGGGAACAGCCCAGCCCGCGATGATCGCGACCATTCCAGCGGCCGCTGCCGCGGCGGCACCTCCGGCAATGGCGAGCGTCGCCACCGTGCCCAGCGACGAATACTTCGCCAACGGATAACCGACGATTCCAAAGAGCGCAGCGGCGGCGCCAGCCGTGGGGAGGTTGAGGTATTTCACCCACGGGCCGTGTCGCTGCTTGCGGTCGATCCCGCCGATCATTGCAATCACGCCGACTATCAACCCGGCGATGAGGAAAAGTGCGAAGAACAGGGTCATGGATCCGCTATGGGTCCGAGTGAGACATCATCCGGCGGACAACCGATACGCTACCGCGAAGTCGTGATGGCGCAATGTCGCCCGCAGCGCGGCACACGCGCACCGGTAAATCTATCGAAAGGTGGTCGCTTCTCCAGCGCTTCTCGAGCGCCTCGCAGCGTCGACGATCGTCGCGAGTCAGGGTCCGCGTAACCTCGAGTCGAGCTCATGCAGATCGAGCATCCGCAAGGAAATGCGTGTTCCATCGCGACACTGTTTGCGCTTCGATGAATCAGTCTCATACTTCGAAATCAATCCGATACTTCGCTGGCGACGTATCGAGGTGCACGTCACCAAAGGGCAAACATTGCCCGCACGGCACCGTGCCATAAATCCCACATC
>JAQBQC010000411.1 GCA_028287205.1 Gemmatimonadota bacterium | reverse complement strand
CTGCGTGAGGCGCCGCGCAATCGGCATGACACTCGCCGCGATGCTCATCGGTTGTGGATCGGAATCCGCTCTCGTGGCCGGGAGCAGCGATTCCCACGAGTTCGCAGCGCGCGCACGTCAGGCGATCCCAATCGGCACGCACGACGCGAGCGCCGAGCGAACGCTCGTCACCAACGGCTTCGCGTGCACGCACAGCGACACGTTACAGTCTGATGAGGGAGACACGCTGCAGTCGCGCTCGGCCCCGGAAGACCCGGGAACCGAGTACATCACCTGCGACTATCTGCGCCGGCGCCGCTGGGGGGAGAACACGCAGCGGCGCTACGTCGTGGTACTATACGTTCGCGAGCATCGCGTGGACCGCCTGTTCGCCGTCACGCACCTGCGCGAGGTGCATTGAATGCCCCCTCACCCAGGACTCCTGTGAGCAGCGGCGAACGGAAAATCCATCACAAGCTCGTATTCGGCGGCATAGTCATTCTCATCGTCATGCTCGTGTGGATCTTCGCCTTCCCGAAGCCCGGCCCGTAGCGGCGCACTCCTTCAGTGATCGATGCCGCGTCCCGTCTCCGACTGCAGCTCATCGATCTTCTTCGACGCCTCGGCTTTCGTGAGCCCCTCGTCGAATGGCTCGCCCGCTTCTTCGGACAGTGTTTTCAGATATGACGCCTGCGCGCCGGTCATGCTCTCATTGCCGGTGACCCATTCGTCCGGATCCTTGCGCGTGTTCGTCGAAACCGCGCCGTCCGCCGTGCTCGAGTTGCGTGCGTCGTCGGCCGTCCGGTCTGGCTGCTTGGGATCGCGCGTTGACATCGTAGGCTCCTCCCGTCTGCTGATTGATCGTGTTGGAATGGATTTTCAAATAGCATGACGCATGCCGAATGAATGCCGAAGCACGTCGTTGACGAGCCCGACCGTTGGCGCATGACGCCCTCTTCGCTATCTAGCCCAACAGCTTCAGCAACGCGCGAAGGCCGTACGCCACGACCGCAAGCGTTCCAACGCCAGCCGCGTACAAAACCGCGAACCAGAGCCAACGATGCCGCCGGCCAGGGGAACTCTCCCATCCCACTAGTACCATCCCTCAGCCGGTGTCCTGCCCCGAAAGACCTTGTAGGCGAACGCGGAATACGCGAGAACGACCGGCGTCACCACCAGAGCGCCGATGAGGAGGAACTCCTGTGTGGACGCCGCCGAGGCCGCCTGCCACAGGGTGATTCTGAACGGAATGACGTACGGGAAGAATGAAAGACCGAGCGCCACGACCCCACTGAGCATCATCGCGAGCGCCAACCCGAATCCGATGCGATCGTCGACGTCATCGCGACCCGCAAGCCACGCGATTCCGAGCCCGCAGGCAGCGAACGCGATCAGGCAGCATGAGAGTGCAATTCGGTGGTCGCGCCATGACACGGCCAGGTTGGGCTGTATGGAGATCGCGATCGCGCCAGTGATGATCGTCATCCCGAGAAACGCCAGTGGAAGCCAGCGCTGGTGCCTCCTGGCGAAGGCTCGCGTCGCATCTTCCCCCTTGAGACGAAGCCAACCCACACCCAGTGTGGCGTAGCCGGCCACGACCGTCACTCCGGCCAGGAGACAGAACGGGCTGAACGCGTCGAGCGGACTTCCTCCGAAGGAATCGAGATCCGTGTCCACACCCTGTATGAGCCCGCCGACGACGAGGCCCTGTGCCCACGCGGCGATGAGGGAGCCCCCCGCGAACACGAAGTCCCACCGTCGGCGCGACGTCGCGCTGTTGTGACGAAACTCGAAAGACACACCCCTGAGCCCGAGTGAGAGCAGCATCAGCACGACCGGTATGTAGAACGCCGGGACGAGAATGCCGTACGCCAACGGGAATCCTGCAAGGAGTGTCAGGGCTGCCATGATCAGCCATGTCTCGTTGCCATCCCAGGTTGGGGCGATCGCATCGACCATCCGGTTGCGCACCTGCTGATCACGCTGCGGGAGCAATAGCACGCCCACGCCAAGATCGAATCCGTCGAGCATCACGTACATCGTGAGGGCGAACATCAGAAAGAGCGCGGAGAGCAGTGGGAGATCCATATGCTACTCCGTGCCGGACAGGTACGGCTGCACGCCCGCGATCTCCGGCCGAAGATCTCGCTTCAGTGAGCCGGACGGCAGCGCGTGAGGCGGCAGGCCCACCGGCCCGCGACGGATGAGCCGCAGCGTGAAGATGAGAAACGCGCCGAAGAAGACTGCGTACACGCAGACGAAGGCGATCAGAGTGCTCAACAGCGTCGCGGCTGGTACCGGCGAGACCGCGTCGGCTGTGCGCATCATTCCTGTGATCACGAACGGCTGACGGCCGATCTCGGCCATGTACCAGCCTCCAAGCGTCGCCACGACGCCCGACGGCGTCATCACCACGAGCGTGCGCAGGAACCAGCGTGCGGAATACAGCCGACCGTGCCAGCGCAGCCACAGCGAGATGACCGCGATAGTGAACATCGTCATCCCGAGCGCGAGCATGATCTTGAAGCTGTAGAAGACGAGAACCATCCTGGGCTGCTGATCGACCGGCGTGTTCCGCAAACCCCCGATGGTGCCATGCAGAGATCTCGTGAGCCAGATCGAGCCGAAGTACGGGGTGCCCATCTGGAATCGATTGCGCTGCCCGGCCTGATCCGGAACGATGATCCAGAGATATGGCGTCGGTGAAGGCGTCGTCTTGTCCCACCAGCCCTCGGCGGCCTGGAGCTTGGCGGGCTGATATTTCACCAGCGTGGTGCCCACATGATCTCCAACGAACACCTGCGCCGCGATGAGGATGCAGGCGGCGGCCATTCCCAGTGACAAGGTGCGCCGCGCGAACGTCGTCTCGCGCCCGCGCAGCAGATACCACGCGCTCACGCCGGAGACGAGAAACGCGGCCGTCAGATAGGCGGCGAGGAGCATGTGCGGCAGTCTCACCGACCACGACGGATTGTCGATGACCCTCCACCAGTCGGTGACGATGAGTCGCCCGTGATCCCAGGCTACGCCGGCGGGTGTCTGCATCCAGCTGTTCGCCGCCAGGATCCACGCGGTCGAGATCGTGGTACCCAGCGCGACCATGCACGTCGCGAAGAAGTGCAGCTTCGGTCCGACGCGGCTCTCTCCGAACAGCATGATCCCGAGGAATCCCGCTTCGAGGAAGAATGCCGTGAGCGCCTCGTAGCCGATGAGCGGTCCGATGACCGGTCCGGCAAGCTGCGCGAACTTCGCAAAGGTCAGCCCGAATTGGAACGACATCACGATCCCGGTGACGACGCCGATTCCGAAGCTCATGGCGAAGATGTTCAGCCAGAATCGGTAGATCTGGCGATAGACCAGGTCGCCCGTCTTGAGCCACAGCGCTTCGACGATCGCGAGAAACAGCGCCAGGCCGATCGAGATCGTCGGGAAGATGATGTGAAAGCTGATCGTGAACGCGAACTGCAGTCGCGCCAGGATCAGCGGATCGAGATCATGCATCGGGCTCCTCCTCTGGCGGCGGCGAGCGCTGGACCACGAACACGGTGATCGCGATGCACACCACCAGGCCGAGTATCGACTCGACGAGACCGAAGACTCCGTCGACCACGTTGAAGGCGAGGAACCCCGCGAGGCCGGTCAGCACAGCGGCGAGGAAGCCCAGTGCAGATGTGCGGCGGGACCTGGTCTTCATCAGGGCGGCTTGGGCTGAACCGGCTTCGGACCGAAGGCCCGCGCCGAGTCGCGCTGTGGTCGCGATGTCCGCGAGAGCTGGCGTTGGCGAGCCAGCTCCCTGGCCGCAAGGTCCCGATAGCTCGGATTCGTCAGCGCCGCCATCAGGTTGACGAGGTCGTCGATGTCCCGTTCGTGGAGCGCTAACGGCTGGATGTCCACATCGAGCCAGGGATTGTGCACTCCATCGCCCTTGTTGTAATGGTCCATCACGTCCCAGAGCGTTGCGGCCGAGCCGTCGTGAAAGTAGGGAGCGGTCACCATCACGTTGCGCAGGTCCGGCGACTTGAACGACGCCATGTCGGATTCCTTTCTCGTGACCAGGAAGCGTCCGAGGACCGACATTGGCGACAGGATGGCAGCCTGGTCGATGGCGACCGTGTCGCCCCGTTTGACGAGCTGCTCGGCCTGGCGCGCCAGCTCAACGACGCGATGGCGCACGATGAGGACGCCGATGTTGTGGAAGGTGTCGTCGGTGAAGGTCGAAGGTCGGCTCGTCGTGTCGAAGAACGCATGGCATTTGTTGCAGCGCCCCTGAGTGTTGAACAGCTTCCAGCCGCGCTTGGCGGAGGCGTCGATCGCGTTCGAGTCGCCAGCGAAGAAGTGATCGAGAGGGGAATCGAAGCTGAGCTGCGACCGTTCGTAGGAGGCGATGGCGCGCACCAGATCGACACCATTTGCCGGACGGCCAAAGACGCGGCGGAATCGTTCCCGGTACTCCGGGACGGCCGCGACATGCGCGACGGCGGAGTCGAGCGTCGGCTGTCCCATCTCCACAGGGTTGACGATCGGCAGCGCCGCCTGCGCCTCGAGCGTGGGCGCGCGCCCGTCCCAGAACTGAAACTTGTTGTAGAGCGCGTTGAGCACCGTTGGCGAGTTACGCTGGCCGACGCGGCTGCCGATGCCGACCGAGGTCGGCCTGCCATCGGTGAAGGCGAGTCGTGGATCGTGGCAGCTCGCGCACGCCACGGTTCCGTTCGCCGACAATCGACCATCGAAGAACAGCGTTTCGCCGAGTGCGATCTTCTCGGGCGTCTGGGGATTGTCCCGCGGCATCGCCGCACTGGTGAGTGCGATGGGGACACCGATCTGATGAAGCGACTTGGGCCGAGCGAGCGAGTCATCGGGGGGAATCGGCCCGAGCGGCTGCGGGCTCACCTGGAAGGAATCTGCGGCCACTCCCGATTTTACGTGCGACTCATCGCCGCGCTGGCCGCACGCGAGAATGATCGCGCTGCTTCCCGCCGCCACCACGAGCGTAGCGCATGCCTGCCTCGCGAGCTGCATGTCGACGTGCTCCATCAAGCGAGTCGGCGTCGCCGTACTCTTCGTACGGCTGAGACGCGGGTCCCAGCTCCGGGCAGCATAGGGCATGCCGGACCCGAGGAATACCTCAGCCGAAGGAATACCTCGCCAGCGAGGGGACGATTATACCCGTCGCTGCCCACAGCGAACCCATCGCGCCGACCATGACAGTTACCATGACGACGTTCGATCTCACGAGCTTCGATCTCGAAATCGCCTGGCTCCGATCGCCGCTGCGGATTCCGCTGCTCTTGTGGCTGTGGCGCGCCACCGCGCGACCGAGATCGTGAGCGATCCCGTGCGCTACCTCGTACCCGGCGCGCGCCACCGCGCCGAGCAGACGATCGATCGCAGCCGTTTCATCTGCACCGTGCAGCGAGTGTCGTCGCCGGCGGATGCGCAGAATTTCCTTCGCGAGATGAACGACGAGTTTCCTGACGCCACGCACAATTGCTGGGCATATCTCATCGGAGCGCCTGGAAGCACTGACCGCATCGGAATGAGCGACGCTGGCGAGCCGCACGGTACCGCTGGTCGTCCCATGCTCACCGTGATCCAGCACAGCGGCGTCGGCGACATCGCCGCCGTCGTCACTCGCTACTACGGTGGTACCAACCTCGGCACCGGCGGTCTCGTGAAGGCGTATGGCGGCACGGTGCAGCTCGCGCTCGCGTCCATGCCGCGCGTGGAGCGCATCGACTACGCCGAGGCCACCGTCGTCGTGGGCTACGAGAGCATCTCGGCGGTGCAGCAGCTGCTGCGGCGCTTCGAGTCGACTTCCGAGAACGAGGAGTACGGGGAAAGGGCGACCTTCCGGCTGCGCGTGCCGCTGTCACGCGTCAACGCCCTGCGCGCCGCGCTCCTCGACGCGACGAGCGGCCGCGCCGAGTTCGTGCTCAGTGAGCCCGCGCGATGATCTCGCCGGATGATGGCGCAGGAACCGGGTTCTGCCATCTGCCGCTATCTTTGAGTGAGAAGCATTCGTCCCACACTGCAGGTCATCATGAAAAAGAATCGTCCCGCCATTCCCAAGGGCGCGCCAAAGCCGGGTGATGCGCGCAAGCCGAAAGCACCCATCTGGGCGCCTCGCCAGTCGAAGGCACCGCAGACGCACGTGAAGCCTCGAGACACGTCGCAGAAGTCGGGTCAGCGCGGCCGCTAGCACACTCCATTCGTGGCGCTCACCGCAACGATCTACAACTTCGACATCGAGCTCGCGAACGTCGATCGCAGCGTCTACGAGACGCTCGCGTTGCGCGTCGCGCAGCAGCCCTCCGAAACGGAGGAATATCTGCTCACGCGCGTGATCGCGTACTGCCTGGAGTATGCGGAAGGAATTGCATTCGCCCGCGGGCTCGCGGAGCCCGACGAGCCGCCACTCGCCGTGCGCGATCTCACGGGTGCACTTCAATTGTGGGTGGAGTTCGGCTCACCGGACGCCGCGCGCCTGCACAAGGCGAGCAAGGCCTCGCCGCGTGTCGCCATCTACACGCACAAGGATCCGCTGCAGCTTCTTCGCCAGATCGCGGGAGAGCGCATCCATCACGCCGAGGACATCGAGCTCTACGCCGTGGATCGTGAGCTATTGGCATCGCTCGCGTCGCGGCTCGAGCGGCGGATGGCCTTTCAGCTCTCGTTCACGGAAGGACATCTCTACCTCACGCTCGGCGGCGAGTCGCTGGACGGTGCCGTCGCGCGGCATTCGCTCGTCGCTGCCGGGTAGGGCTCGCACGCTCACTCTCCCTTTCTCGCCCCGGAGCGCAAAGTGGTAGACATCTCGGTGGATGGTGACAAAGCCGTGTTCGAGGTGGAGGGACTCGACAAGCTGTGGTCCTTGCGGAGCCGCCTCGAGATACCGCTGGCACACATCAAGGGTGTTCAGGCCGATCCCACAGTCGCGCGCGGGTGGTATCACGGCATTCGGCTGCTCGGCACCAACGTACCGGGCATTCTCACCGCGGGCACGTTTCACCGCGACGGGAACAACGTGTTCTGGGACGTGCACAACCCGGAGCGCACGA
>JAQBQC010000410.1 GCA_028287205.1 Gemmatimonadota bacterium | reverse complement strand
CCGATGGTGGGCTGCGCCTCGAGCACGAGCACGGAGCGCCCCGTCTGCGCAAAGACGATGGCGGCGGCGAGACCGTTGGGGCCGGCTCCGACAACCACCGCATCATAGCTGTGACGAGGAGACATGGCTGAGCGCTCGTCACGATGACGGAGGAGATGCGAACGGCGCGGGGAGCAACGTGAGTGATGCGAGGGAACGGCAAGGGGCGGACCAACGGCGAGAGTGGAGCTGCGGCGAAGCGAAAGGACCTCTCGCAACCCTCGATAGCGCGCAAGCCGTCACTCGCGCCGTTCCTCGCGACGCGGAAGAATGTGCGCGGGAGTGCCGCCCGGAACGAGAAGATATTCGACGTCGAACGACCCTGAATATCCAAACAGGCGGCCCCATGCTCGATTCCGCACATCAACGATGATCTTGTGTCGTCCGCTCTTCTCGTCGTACCACTCGCGCACATTGGCCACGCCACTCAACCCCATCGGGAAGCGAAACGCGAGCGGCCCCTCGTAAAATCGTTGCTCTCCGGAGCGGAGACATAGGGCACCTTCCGCATCCACGGAGAGATCGATGTCCACCGCCAGGTGTTGATGCGAGCCAAGGTAATCCACGATCTTCGCACGCTGCTCGCTGTAGATCATGTACGCGTCGAAACGTCGCGTTCGACGCGACTCGAACGTGCGGACCCACGACACGGTCTCCCTGCCAAGCCCATCGACATACGCAAAGTTCTCGATGGTGAACGGAATGTCGCAGCCCACTTCCGGGAACATGATGCGGCGCCACGTGCCCACGTACAGGAACGGCAGCGTGTAAAAACGCCCGCGCCAGACTTCCTCCATCACACCGCGACCGATCGAAGCCTGGCCGCTCACGAGACCGAAACGCCTTTGCGTTTCCGGGTGCAGCTTCCTGAAGTCGGCGCCCAACGCGCGCTCGTAGATGGACGTCACCGGGAATCATCCGGTGGCTGACGCCGGCAGTTGGAGGCAGTCACGAGATCGGTACACGTGAGAATATCGACCAGCGCGAGCGCAGCGACACCCAGATTGAGGCTGACCGGGTTGAAGGCGGCGATGAGATATCGAGGAGAGCTGAAGGCGACGGCGAGTACGGCGATCGGCATCGCACAGAGGATGAGCGCAGGAAGCCAGCGTCTGCGCCACGTGACGAGAAGCAGAACAGCGATCACAATCTCCAACGCGCCCAGGCAGGTGAGCGCGGCCCGCGCTCGAGCAGCCGTGAGCCCCACTTCCGAGAGCATTGCAAGCTCGTCCGCGCTCTGCGTGAGCAGCTTGGGCACGATACCGTGATACAGGAAGATCAGTGCGACGGAGATGCGAGCGACGGCATGCACGATCGCCAGGCGCGCGCTGGTCGCGGGATCTCGGCCGGCTTCGATCCATCCGCGCAGGCGATCGAAGCTCCACGCGGTCGCCCATCCGAGAATTGGTCGAAACACCAACTTGTCGACGATCGCGCCGACCGGGCCCCAACGTGTCTGGTAGTCGTACCACGTGAGAAAGCGAATCCCATCGTTCGTCGGAATGTACTTCCAGTAGCCGCTGCCTTGCCGGATGATCGAGAGTCGGCTCGGTGATCCGAATGACAGCGACGATGTTCGACTCCCGTCCGCGAGATTGCGTTCTCCAACGGATTCGCCGTCGCCCGCGATCTCTATCCCCAAGCCGATTCGAGTCGCATAGCGAAAGCGCTGCGGCTCGAGCGCACTGGCGCGCGGAAGGTACGTGATATCGGAAAATCGCAGGTCCCAGCGCTCGTGCAGCGCTGGCTCCTGCGTGTGCGCCCACAACTCGTCCAACGGGGCGCGAATGCGAATCTCTACGTAGATCCCCAAGGGCAGAAGATGCGAGCAGAGACACGCCGTCGCCAGCACGCCGTGCGGGGGCAATGTCCGATTTGACGGCGCTATCCCTCTCAATTCGGACAGCGCTCGGGACGTGGTCTTGTTCGATGCCGAAACGGTGACGTACATTCGCGCATGCACACACTCACACGCACCTTCATCCTCGCCTGCGCACTCGGCGCCTGCAGTCATCCGCACCGATCGCGGCAACCCGTCGAGTGGATCGCGCCGCCGGGTCCCGTCAAGCGCCCGTTCTCCGAAGTCGTGCGCGTGGGACGCATGCTCTATCTCGCCGGCCAGCTCGGCATCGACAGCACCGGGAAGGTCGCCAGCGGCGGTATTCAGGGCGAGACGCGCCAGGCACTCGAGAATATCAAGCACGTGCTCGAGGCCAACGGTTCGTCAATGGATGACTTTGTAAAGTGCACCGCAATGCTCGCCGACATCAAGGAATGGGCGGCGATGAACGAAGTGTACATCACTTACTTTCCACGCCACCTCCCCGCTCGCAGCGCCTTCGCCACCAACGGTCTCGCGTTGGGCGGACGCATCGAGCTCGAATGCATGGCCACCCGCACCGAGACCGCGCGATGAAGATGTCGTTTCGAGCACTGACTACTGCCGCCCTCGCAACCCTCTCCCTCTCCCTCTCGATCGCCGCGCCGCGCGCCGTCGCCCAGGCCATGACGCTGACGCCGGAGCAGCAGGCGCTCCACGAGATCTACAAGAAGTTGATCGAGACCAATACCGAGGACTCGGCCGGTGTCGGCAGCGTGACGAAGGCGGCCGAGCAGATCGCGGTCCGCTTTCGCGCCGCGGGATATCCGGAGTCAGACATCCATCTGCTCGGTCCCACTCCGGACAAGCACTCGATCATCGTGCGCCTGCACGGCACGGGCGCGAAGAAGCCGCTGCTGCTGATCGCGCACCTCGACGTCGTGATGGCGCTGCCCTCCGACTGGACGACCGACCCCTTCAAGCTCGTCGAGAAGGACGGCTACTACTACGCGCGCGGCTCGATCGACGACAAGGCGATGGCGTCGATTTTCGTCGCCAACATGATTCGCTACAAGAAAGAAGGGTTCGTTCCGGACCGCGACATCATCCTCGCGCTGACGCCCGACGAGGAGAAGTCGGGACAACTCGGAGCGAATTGGCTGGTGCAGAACCACAAGGAGCTGATCGACGCCGCGTACGCGATCAACGAGGGCGGCGGCGGATCGCTGAAGAACGGCAAGCCGTTTCTGCACGCCGTGCAGGCGACGGAGAAGGCGTTCACCAACTTCACGCTCACCGTCAAGAATCCCGGCGGGCACTCGTCTGTGCCGCGTCCCGACAACGCGATCTACCAGCTTGCCGATGGGCTCGTGCGTTTCGAGCACTTCAAGTTCCCGGTGATGCTGAACGACGTGACGCGCGCATTCTTCGCCGGCACCGCCGCGATCGAGACGCCCGCGACCGCGGCTGCGATGCGCGCGCTGCTCAAGAGTCCCAACGACGCTGCGGCTGCGGCCACCCTCTCCAAGGATCCTCGCTACAACTCGATCCTGCGCACGACGTGCGTGGCGACGCGGCTGAGCGGCGGGCACGCGGACAACGCGCTGCCGCAAACCGCGACGGCACTGGTGAACTGCCGCGTGTTCCCCAACGTGCCGATCGACTCCGTTCGCGCCACGATCGTGCAGGTGCTCAACGACACCGGCATCGTGGTCTCACCGTCGGAGAAGATGGCGCCGACGTCGCCGTCGCCGCTCACGGCGGAGCTGCTCGATCCGATCAAGACGCTCACCGACCGGATGTTCAACGGCGTCCCTGTGATTCCATTCATGTCGACAGGTGCGACCGACGGCCGCTATCTGCGTGCCGGCGGAATTCCGACATACGGCGTGTCGGGGCTCTTCCTCGATCCGGGCGACATTCGCGCGCACGGACGCGACGAGCGGGTGCCGCAGAAGTCGCTCTACGAGTCGCAGGAGTTCCTCTACCAGCTCGTGAAGATGCTGTCGACGGAGAAGCCGAAAGCGTAGCGGCATCGGGAAGCGGCGCGCGCGTCTCGCGCGCGCTACGTCACAATCGTTTGGCGAATACGTCATTCGCCCCCGAGATGCACGCGATCGCCAATCGTACAATGTGATCAACGCCGAGTGAGGCGATCACCTGGACGGGAGGCGATCATGCGTATTCAACCCTGCGTCGCGATGTGCCTGGCTGCGCTTTCGCTGGTCGGGTGCGAGATGCCGATGTTTTCGGGGGGAACGTGTTGGGACAGCTATGGCTGCGATGGCTCTACAGGGGGAATTCCGGGCCCCTCGGCCTACATCGTCGGTTTCCCC
>JAQBQC010000394.1 GCA_028287205.1 Gemmatimonadota bacterium | reverse complement strand
CCCGATCAGATCGCGCGGAAATACGCGTGCAAGTTGTTCCTCGACATGGGAACGGGGCGCGCCGCGATCGAGGAGGCGAACGCGCGCCTCGAGGTATCGTTCGACACCGCACACGTCACGCACTTCGGGCTCTGGCTCAATCGCGGCGGATGGTCGCCGTTTGCGCGCGGGAAGGGCTACTACAATCTCGCGTTCGAGCCGTGCATCGGCGCGCCCGACTCGCTCACGGAGGCGCTGGGCCAGTGGCGAAGCGCGAACTGGCTGGAGCCGGGCCAGACACGCGAGTGGACGCTCACGTGGCGAGGCACAAAGCTCCTCTAGCTTCGCGAGCTAGAGGGTCTTCTTCGCTGGCTTCGTCCGTTTCTGTCCGTTCGATCCGTTTGTCTCCGTATCTCACCTGTTAGTGCCCGCCTGAGCGGCAGTCGCGAACGTGGTCCGCGACTCGCAGAACACCAGCACTAACAATTTGATACGGATTGAACGGACACCAACGGACACTGACCGAAACGTGCATGCAAAATGGGAGTTTCTCCGTTTTTGTCCGTTCGATCCGTTTGTGTCTGCATCTCACACTGTTAGTGCCCGCCCGAGCGGCAGTCCCGTGCGTGGTCCGTGATTGCGCCCATGCAGGCATCAACAATTTGAATACGGACAAAAACGGATACGAAAAACGGACACTGACGGAAACTGCGAATCAAAAGATCAGCGCTCGAGCCCGCGATCGACGGTCACGGTGATCGTGCCGTATGAGTGATTCGGGACCTCCTCCGTTCTGTATTCCTTTCCATCGTGCGTTCCGCCGAACGTGATCGTGAGTGAATGGCGGCGCACGGCGATGCCGAACTGGTAGCTGTTCACCCACGGGATGCGGCTCACCGAGAACGTCGAGTCGTTCTTCACGTAGCTGCGGTCGAGAAGCTGATCGTAGGCGACGAACGACTCGCGGACACCGGCGTAGAGCCAGATGCCGAAGTCGCGCGCGCCCGCGCGCTCGCGCGCAGCGGGACTCCACGGATGCGCCACGTGGTAGCCCAGGCGCGCGAGCACTTCGCCATGTGCGCTCGTGCGCGCGTTCCCGAGCTGAGCGCTCCACGACGGCATCACATCGGCGAAGTCGTGACCGTCGAGCGCCGTGAGCGACGCGCGCAGATGATCCGTGTATGAGACGCTCGCGGCGGGGTGGAGGCCGAGCTGGTAGCGCCATCCCGGCGGGTCCGTCTGGTCGATGATGTGATGGAAGCTCCTCTGCAGCGCCTCGGCACCCGATTGCGGACCCGTGATCCCGGCGACGATCCCGAAGGACGTCAGCCGCTGCTCCGAGATGATGTTCGCCGTCACATCGGCGTGCAGCCAACCCGCGAAGGCACGGTCGCCGGCGATCGGAGAATGAATTACGATGTCACCGGTCGAGTCGACACCGTGATGGTTGAGCGGCTCGGGCGTGTACATCTGCTGCGCAATGGCGAGCTCGGTGGTGAGGCAGCGCTGCTCGGGAGACTCGCGACCCGTGCACGGAGCGGCGGAGCGAACGAGCCGTCCCCACAGCGGTGCGGCGCTACGCGACAGCGAAACGCGAAGGCCGTTGGTGTACTCGCCGTCCGGACGCTCCTTCTGGGGGAGCCAGACGTCGAGCGCGTCGTTGTCGCCCGTCACCTGCGTGCCCGGCACTGCCTGCGCGAGCGCCGCTGGGGGGACGAGCGCAAAGCTCATCTGGAGGGCCAGGGCCAACGCTCGCAGCGTGGTCATTGCGCAGCGCGCAAACGATGGCGACAGTTCGAGCGAACGCTCCCTGCCGGTTGAGGTACGCCTGATCATGTGCTCAGTAATAAACCGGGTCGCGCGCGGATATGCGCTGGCCATCGTGATCGCATTGGGCGCGGGCTGCCATCATCACGCGGCCAACCCGACGTCACTCGCGCCAGATCTTGGCGGAGTGGCCGACGCGATACCCGAGTCGCCGCTGCTCACGCGCGGCGACAAGGTGCTCGTGGTGATCGATGGAGAGAAGAAGGGAACGGGCACCTACAATGGGGAGCGCGTCGTTCTCGATCCGCCCCTCGATACACTCACGCCAGCGCGCATCGACTCTGCGCGGATCCGTGTGGGACCAGCTACGCGCGAATTATACGGCGTGAGCTATCGAATGGTCGGCGTGCTGCTCGTGTGGCTGCGCCCGCAATAGCCGACTAGCTCGTGCGGCCCTTTCGGCTCGCCCAATCGCGGCCGTAGATCGAGGACAGCGTGAGCGCACCAGCTGCAGTCATGAACACGCCCGTCGCCCCGATCGCCGTGGCGTAGATCGGACCGCGCTCCCAGAGCAGATTCGCGGGGAGAAAGAGCACGACCGCCATCGCGATCCAGCAGAATGCCGTCCCAACGAGCCACACCGTAACGAGCATCTGCGTGCGGTCCGACTCGACCGTGCGGCTCTTCCGGCGCGCCATCGTGAAGATGAACGCGGCTGCCACCAGCAGTGCCACGAGCGACACGGCCTTCTGGGCGGCGCTATCGACGCCGAGGAAGAACAGAGCGCCCACGAGGCACGTGAGGGCTGCGATCGTCAGTCCCTGATAGGCGCCGATGGTCACGCCGCGCTTGCGGCGCACGATGGTGTTCTCGTCCGCGTATGGATCGGGGCGTTTGCGCTCAGCAACCTGGCTCATGCCGTCAACTCCGGGCGTGGATGCATGTCGTAGCTATGGGTGTACCAGAGAGAGACGCGCATGGCGGGCGGACGGCAACGTCACGGCCCGCCCGCCCCGGTGCTATCGGGGCGAGCCCCCCGACGCCACTTTTGAGGCCGTAACGCCCCGCGACGGCACTCTCGCACATGACCCATGGACAGGACGCCCGAAATGCCTACTCTCGCTGTCCGTTACGTACTTCCGGCACTCGCCGCCATCGCCGCCGCCACCTCGCCGCTCGCCGCGCAGGAGAAACAGCAGCAGCCCGTCGACATCAACAGCTTCGAGTCGGTGAAGGGCGTTACCGATCCGCAGATGGCGCCGAGCGGATCGACTGTGCTCTATTCGGTGCGGACGACGAGCCTGGCGACGAACAGCCGCTCGTCGCTCACGTACAAGGTCGCGGCGACGGGCGGCATCGCCACCGCGTTTCCCGATGCGTCCACGAACGCATCCCAGGCGCGATGGTCGCCGGACGGCAAGCGGGTCGCCTACATCGCCGGCGCGCAGCTCTGGGTCGCCGATCAGCTGGGCGGCGCGCGCAAGCAGCTCACGACTCTCGCGGGCGGCGCGACGGGCCCGGTGTGGTCGCCGAGCGGGGACAGAATCGCGTTCACCTCACGAGTGTATCCGGCGTGCACCGATGATGAGTGCAACGTCACTCGGCAAAAGGCCGCGGACTCCAATCCCGTGAAGGCGCACGTCGCCGACGCGTTGATGTATCGCCACTGGAACGCGTGGGATGATGGCACGCGCGCACATCTGTTCGTCGTGGGTGCGGACGGCAACGGGCTCCTCGATCTCACGTCCGGTGCGCTCTACGATGTGCCGCCCGGCCCGTTCGGTGGCAGCGAAGGCTACGCGTGGGCGCCCGACGGCCGCGAGCTCGCGTACACGGCGAAGGACTCCGGTCGCGAGGACGCATGGAGCACCGACAACAATCTCTACACGGTTCCTTCCGCGGGCGGCAAGTCGGCGATCATCACCGCCGCGAACAAGGGCGCGGATGAGAATCCCGTGTATTCGCCCGACGGCAAGTTCATTCTCTACCACTCGCAGGCGCGTGCGGGTTTCGAATCCGACCGCTGGCGTCTCATGGCATACGATCGCTCGAGCCACCAGTCGCGCGAGCTGCTCCCGCAGTGGGATCGCAACGCGGACAGCTATGCCTTCGCCGCGGACGGGCACACGCTCCTGATCCAGACCGTCGACGCGTCGCGCGAGAAATTCTATCGCTCCACCTTCGCGAACGGTGCGGCCAGCGCGCCGCTGATCGTGCTCTCCGAGCGCAACAACGTGTCCGCCTCGCTCGACCGTGCGGGACGCACGATGGCATGGCTGCAGGATGCCGCCGATCGCCCGGCCGAGGTGTACGTCGCGACGCTGGGCGCCGGCGTGTCGGGACTGCATCAGGTCACGCACGAGAACGACGCGCTGCTCGCGTCGCTCAAGGTGTATCCGGTGGAGGACTACTGGTTCAAGGGCGCGAACGGCGACAGCGTGCAGGGAATGATTCTGCGCCCGCCGCAGTGGCAGCAAGGGAAGAAATTCCCAGTCGTGCTGCTCATCCACGGTGGACCGCAGGTGCCGTGGCTGGATCAATGGCACGGCCGGTGGAACTATCAGATGTTCGCGTCGCAGGGATACGGCGTGGTGATCATCAATCCGCGCGGCTCGCCGGGTTACGGACAGAAGTTCGTCGACGCGATCTCGAGGGATTGGGGCGGCGCGGTGTACTCCGATCTCATGCTCGGTCTGGACGCGGCCCTCGCGAAGGATTCGTGGCTCGATGGCACGCGCATGAGTGCGGCGGGCGGATCGTACGGCGGATACATGGTGGACTGGATCGCGGGGCACAGCGACCGCTTCAAGGCGCTCATCAGCCACGCCGGGCCGTTCAATCTCGAGAACATGTACGGCGCCACGGAAGAGCTCTGGTTTCCCACGTGGGAATACGGCGGAGCGTACTGGGACTCGACGGCGATGGCGCAGAACTATCGCAAATGGTCGCCGCATCTGTACGCCAAAAACTTCAAGACGCCGACGCTCGTCACCGCGGGTGAGCTCGACTACCGGGTACCGTACACCGAGGATCTCTCGTTCTTCAGCGCGCTGCAGCGGCAGGGCGTGCCGTCGCGGCTCGTCGTGTTTCCGGACGAGGGACACTGGGTGCAGAAGCCGCAGAACCAGAAGCTCTGGTGGGGTGAAGTCCAGGGATGGCTGGGCAAATATTTGCAGCCGGCGACCATGTAAATCGCGCTGCATGATGGCGCACTTGCGCCGCAGTACACCGACCTTATTTATCAGGATCGCACCGGTGCAAGTCGTGATCCGGTCATTCGTCCAAAGCTTCAGGGAGGTCGGTGATGCGCGTTCCGATGTTTGCTGCGCTGTTCGTGCTGTGCGCGTGCGCGTCCGGCGGAGGCAAGGGTCAAAACACCGACTCTCCGGTGATGCAGCAGCGGGTGGAGATGACTCGCGTCGAAACGCCCAGCGGTGTCGTCGAGATCAACTGGCAGCGCGAGCGCACGTATGACGAGACGAAGCTGCTCGTGAACGTGGACAAGGCATGGGCTGCAGTGCCGGCCGTGTTCGGCGAGCTCGGGATCTCGCCGACCCTCGTGGACTCCAAGCAGCACGTGTTCGGAAATGCCGGCGCGAAATATCGGCGCACGCTTGGCGGCCAGCGCATGTCCCGCTACTTCGACTGCGGCGCCACCGCGGGCATCTCCAACGCCGACGACTACGATCTCCTCGTGCGGGTGATCACGCAGATCATCCCTGCCGAAGCCGGGCTCTCGGCGCTGCGCACGCAGATCGAGGCGACGGCGTACGCGACCGCCACCTCCGGACAACCCGTGCGGTGCTCCAGCACGGGTGCGCTCGAGGAGCGGATCGCACACATGGTCTCGGACCAGGCGATACGCGCGGGGAAGTAGGGCTCGATCCCAACATCATCGACTCGGGGCAGATGGTGTTCCGGAGCGCCGCAAACCATCGCCAGACTCTCGGAAAGAAGCGGCTCTCACATTTCATCGATTGCGGGAACATGCTCGGCGTGCCGACGGCCGACAGCTACGAGGTGTGGGTGCGGCTGGTCTCGCCGATCATCCCGATCGACGGCAGCTTATCGACAGTGCGCACCGAGGTCGAGGCCACTGCGCGCGCCGGGGACAGACCGGGGGAGACCGTCCGCTGCACGAGCAACGGAGCTCTCGAGTCGCGCCTCGCGGCGCTGCTTACCGAGGAGGCCGCGAAGCTGGCGAAGTGAGTACTGCGGGACGGCGCGTTCGTGCAGTCAGTCGGCGCGAAAGCGCAGCAGCATCTCTCCGATCTGAATCATGTCGCCGTCGTCGAGCAGCCGCGTGCGGGCGGAAGCGTCAAGCTCCTGGCCATTCACGAGCGTGGGATTGTTCGCGGACAGGTTCGTGATGCGCCACCGTCCATCGTGATACTGCATGCGTGCATGCGTGCGGCTGATCGTCTCCGCCGGCAGCTTGATGTGCCGGTGACGCGGTCCTTCAGCGGCGCCGATCGTGATGTCCGCCGGCTCTCCCTTCACGCGCATGAACCGGATCGCTTCGCCCACGTTGCTGCCCACCTCCACCTCGAGATGGCCCGGGAGCACCTGCACCGAGTCCTTTCCGTTCGACGGAATCACCTGGCGGTCGCGCCGGTCGCGGCCCCCCGTCACCATCATCGGTGGGAGCGCGCCGTGCCGATGACGCCGAGCGGCGCGTTTGCGCGCGAGGAATACGCCACTCGCGCCGATCGAAACTGTGGCGATGAGTAGTACGATGCTCACGGCTATCACCATGAGCGGATTCGCGGACAGCAGACTAGACATGAAGCCTTACGATCGATGAAGTAGCACTCCGACACGATCTGTTCCCCCTGAGCATGCACATGATACACTTGCGCGTCGGTTCGGTAAGAACAAATCACATTTCGTGCCGAGCAGTGCATCAGTTCGTTCCAGGGCCCAGTCTCTAACTGCAACCCATGCGCCTACTTAAAGCCGCTGCCGCCCTGGTGGGTGCATCCGCCTATTTTGCCGCTCCGCCAATGCCACTCCGCGTGCTCCGGGCCACTCCCGCTGACACCGCCAGCCGTGCAGCGACCATCGAGATCACCTTCGACAGGCCCGTGGCCGGGTCGCTCGACCGGACGGTCGATCCGCGCTCGATCGTTTCCGTGGTGCCCGCGGTGCCCGGACGCGTCGAGTGGCGGGATCCGGTGACGATCGTGCTGACGCCCCGCACGATGCTCGCCTCCGCCACACGCTATACGGTGACGGTGTCGAAGAATTTTCAGGCGATGGACGGGAGCCGGCTCGCCGAGCCGTACAGCTTCGGCTTCCGGGTGCGCGCGCCGGTGCTCGTGGGCGGGTCGCCCGCCGCGAAGACGCTGACGGCGCACTACCTCACGCCCACCTCCGCCTTCGCGCTCGTCTACGACGCGCCGGTGGAGCTCGCGCAGCTCTCGTCGCGTGCCTTTCTCGCGATGGACGCATCGTGCGCGGGTGGTGCGCGGACGATCAAGCTCGAGGCGCGCTCGCAACGGCGGCTCGAGAACAGGGATCCCTGGCAGTATCACGACTTTCGAAGCCCGGGCGACTCGCTCCGCCGCGTCGTGTCGCTCATCCCCGCCTCGCCGCTGCCGCTCGCGTGCGGAGGCGAGATCGTGGCGCCCCTGGAGCTCGCCACCGACCGCGCCGCACTCGCGCACTGGCGCTTCGACACGTACGGAAAGTTCGGCGTGGTGAGCGCGACATGCGCCGAGTCGGGGCCGTTCTGCCCAACGGGATCGCTGGTCGTGCGCTTCTCGACGCCGGTGCGCGGCGCCGAGGTGAGCCGGCACGTGAAGATCGCGCCCGCGGTCGCGTTCACGGTGAACGACACATCGGAACAATCCGATCACTTCGTGCTTGACGCGCGACTCAAGCCGCATGTCGCCTACGCCGTGATCGCGGACAGCTCGCTGCGCGACATCTTCGGACAGCATCTCACCGGAAATCCGGCGGCCGGCTATCGCACGACCGGGTACGAGCCGTCCATCAACTACGCGTATGGCCGCATCACGGTGGAGCGAGGCGGCTTCGGCACCCTCGCGATCGCGCACGTGAACGTCGACACGCTCGTCCTGATCGCCGCACCGATCCCCGACTCGCTCGAGGGCGCCTTCATTCGCCGCGCCGAATGGAATCTCGGGGACCTGTTCACCAGGGTGCGCAAGGGTGCGCGCGAGACGCGCATCCCGATCACGGTGGGCGCCGACAAGCCCGCGGTGACGGGGATCAAGCTTCCCGTCTCGAGCACGGGGAGGCCGACACTGTGGGCCGTGCAGGTGCTGCGTCCCATTCCCGACACCGCCACTGAACGCAATCCGACGATTGCCGTCGTGCAGGTGACCGACCTGGGTGTACACGCGAAGATCGGAGCGGAGTCCGGGGTGGTTTGGGTGACCGGTGCGAGCGATGGAAAGGCGCGAGCGGGTGCGACGGTCACACTCTACGATTACACGGGAGCTGTCGCAGCAACGGCGACGACGAACGCGCAGGGGATCGCGATGCTCTCGGGCTTTCACGGCAAGCCGGCGGTGTTGCGCGATACGGCGACGGCGGGCGAGTCGGATGAGGGAGAGGGCTACGGTGACGGTGGCGGCTTTCAGGTGTTCGAGGGCTATGTCGCCGCGACGCTCGCGAACGATCGCGCGCTCGTTGGTGTGAGCGCGTACGATGCGGATCTCGACCCGTGGCGCTTCAACATCTCGCCCGCGTGGGGCGCCGAGCGTGTGCCCGCGGCAGGAGCGCTGTTCACGGAGCGCGGCATCTATCGGCCCGGCGACATCCTGTACGCGAAGGCGATCGTGCGCACCGGATCGCTCGGCGCGCTCGCGGTGCCAGCGCGCGGCGACTCGATGCGCTGGCGCTTCACTACGCGCGATGGCGGCGCGATGCTCGATTCGGTGGTCGCACTCTCTGTCTTCGGCACCGCCGACCTCTCGCTGCCCATCCCGACGAACGCCGCGATCGGAACGTATCCCGTTCAGATCCAGACAAAGCGCGGCGGGCAATGGCTGCCCGTGGGCAATACCAGCTATCGCGTGGCGGAATATCGCGCGCCGGAATTTCTCGTCGACCTGACGAGCACCGATGCGCCGCGCTTCCCGGGCGATTCGATGCGCGCGATGCTCCAGGCGCGCTATCTCTTCGGCGCACCGATGGGTCGCGCGGTGGTGATGTGGCAGGCGTGGCAGTCGCCAGCGTATTTCGCGGATGACATCAAGGGCGCCGAAGGATTCTTCATCGGCGACAACGGCTGGTGGTGGGAGGACGAGGACACGAGCCCCGCGAACAACGTGCAGCTGTTCGCGAGCGGCACCGACACGCTCGACGCATCGGGCGCACGCGCGCTGTCCGTTCAGCTTCCGGCGCCGAAGAAGGGGCGCGCGGTGCGCGTGTCGATTGCGGCGAACGTGCAGGATGTGAATCGGCAGACGTCGGGCGCACGCACATCGGTGATCGTGCATCCCGCGTCCTTCTACATCGGCGCCAAGGCACTCGGCACGAGCTACTTCTGGACGGCCGGAAAGCCGCAGTCGATCGGCATCGTCGCCGTGAAGCCGGCGGGCGGCCGCGTGCGCGGGGTGCGCGTGCACGGCGTGGTCGCGCGAAAGGAGTGGCACCAGGTGCATCGCGAGCGCGATGGCGTGGCCGAGACCATCGGCGAGTGGGTGACCGACACGATCGCGCGCTGTGACGTGACTACGGGCGACGATCCCGCCCCGTGCGCCGTGACGCCGCCAGCCGGCGGTACGTACTCCGTAACGCTGCGTGCCGTGGACGAGAAGAAGCGCGATGCGACGACGACATTCTACCGATGGGCCACCGGCACGGACTGGGTGCCGTGGAACGACGAGAGCCGCCACAAGGTCGATGTCATTCCCGATCGCACGAGCTACGTGGTTGGCGACACC
>JAQBQC010000384.1 GCA_028287205.1 Gemmatimonadota bacterium | reverse complement strand
TGTGAAGACTCGTTCACGTGCTCGCGCTCTCCCTCGACAGGGCTCATGCCCCGCGTTTGCTTCCTCATCATCTGAGCATCAACGCTAGTCCTTTTTCACCGACCCTGCTACCCGCGCCCACATGCATGCGATCTGGACGGAAATGCTCACGCCGGGCGAGCCACTCATCGCCAAGGTCATTCGCACACTCATCGTCTACGTCTTTCTGCTGGTGGGGCTGCGTGCCGCGGGAAAGCGCGAGCTCGGGCAGTTCAATCCGTTCGACCTCGTCGTGCTCCTCGTGCTCTCGAACACGCTGCAGAACGCGATCATCGGCAACGACAACTCGATCACGGGCGGAATCATCGGCGCCGGGCTGCTGCTCGCCATCAACTACATCGTGGTGCGCTTTCTCTTCCTGCATCCGAAGATCGACAAGGTCGCGGAAGGCGATGCCGTGGTGCTCGTGCTGCATGGCGAGATGATCGAGGGCGCGCTCAAGAGGCAGCTCATCACCAAGGCGGAGCTCATGTCCGCGGCGCGGCGGCAGGGGATTGACAGTTTGAACGACATCGAGTGCGCGCGCCTCGAGGTCGGTGGCGCGCTCACCTTCGTGCTCAAGCATCCGTCGAGCGATGAGTTCTGGCGCAAGGAAGCAATGGAGCGGCTCGAGCGCATCGAGGAGCTGTTGACGCAGCGGCGCTGAGCTCAGCGCAGCCAGGCGTCGACGTTCGCGGCGACGAATTCGTCGTCCGTGAGCTCAGGGTGCGCGCGGACGACGCGATCGATCTCGTCGCGCTGGCCCGGCGAAAGCCCTTCGTTCGGATCGAGACACCAGGCGCCGGCGAGCAGGCGCTGGCGCCGCAGAATCTCGTGCAGGCCGGCGATGCAGCCGGCGAAGGCGTGTCTCACGTCGAAGAGTGCACCGTTCGCATCCGTGAGCGCCGCGGCGCGCGTGAGCCATCCGGAGTCGACACAGGCGGTGTCGCGCACGGCGTGAATCTCGTCGAGCATCTCGACGGCACGGTGCGTCCAGACCGCCCACTGTCCGAGCAGCCCACCCACGATTCGCGGCGCGCGGTCGCTGTTGCCGAGCGGTGGGAATGGCGTGAGCAGGTCGAGCACGATCTGGTCGTCGTTGCCCGTGTAGAGCGAGATGTCCGCGCGCCCCGAATCAGCGACCGCGCGCAGCACGTCGAGCGTCTGGTAGCGATTGAAGGGCGCAATCTTGATCGCGATCACCTGCGGAATCTCGGCGAAGCCGCGCCAGAACTCGTAGCGGAGCACGCGCCCGCCCACCGCGGGCTGCAGATAGAATCCGAACAGCGGCAGCACCTCGCCGATCGCGCGGCAGTGCTCGAGCAGGCGCTGCTCCGGCGCGTCGTGCAGCGCACCGAGGCTGACGAGGGCGGCGTCGTAGCCGAAGTCGTGCGCGAGCCGCGCTTCGGCGAGCGCCTGCTTCGTGTCGCCGCACACGCCGGCGATGCGCGCGAAGGGGCGAGGATCGGAGCGCAGCGCCGCCGCCGCCGACTCGGCCGCGAGCGCGAGCACGGGCGCGAGCAGGCCGTGTTTCGGATCGCGAATCTGGAACTGCGTCGTATGCACACCCACCGCGATGCCGCCCGCGCCGGCCGCCACGTAGTAGCGCGTCAGCGCGCGCTGATGCTGCTCGTCGAGCGTGCGCGCCGCCGTCAGCGCGAGCGGGTGCGCAGGGATCACGTGCCCGCGCGCGAGGTGGCTCCTCATGTCAGTCACGTTCAAAATGCGCCGGTGCGCTCTTCGAAGTGCGTGGGCTTGCCCAGCAGCGGCTGCCCCGACTGGACCCATTCCGCCACCCACTCGAGCAGCGTCGAGGTCGGGACGGAGGGATCGCCGAAGAGCGAATGCGCGTGCGAGGCGTTGCTGAGCAGTGCGTCCGGCGACTCGGCACTAGTAAATGACGGTGCGCGATTCAGCAGCTCGCCGAATCGCGTGGCGAGTGCGCGCACCGCGAGCGTCTCGCGGCCCGTGACGTTCACGACGAAGGGTGGCGCGCTCGCGTGCGCGAGGCAGCGAAGTGCCCAGTCGTTCGCGTCGCCCTGCCAAATGACGTTGACATGTCCCATGCGCAGATCGATCGCATCGCCCCGCAGCACGCGCGATGCGATGTCGACGAGCACGCCGTAGCGGAGATCGATGGCGTAATTGAGGCGCACGATCGCCACGCGAGTGCCGCGCCGCGCCGCCGCATCCTCGAAGATGCGCTCGCGGCCGAGGCACGACATGGCGTACTCGCCGACAGGCGCGGTGGGATCGCTCTCGCGCGCGCCGCCGCCTTGCACGGGGCTCAGCGGATAGACGTTCCCCGTCGAGAACGCGACGATTCGCGAGCGTGCGTAGCGCTCGGCGGAGATCGACGGGAGCACCACGTTCATCGCCCACGTCGACGACGGTGCGTCGCGCGTGCCGAACTTCTGGCCCGCCATGAAGATCACGTTCGGCGCATCGGGCAGCGCAGCCACCGCGCCGCGATCGAGAAGATCGCAGCGGATCGTCTCGATCCCCGATGCGTGGAGCGACTGCTCCGCCTTCGCGGACGAGAATCGCGAGACGGCGATCACGCGAGCGCGTCGCCCGAGCGCATCGATGGCGCGCTTGGCCATGCGTGCGAGCGTCGGGCCCATCTTGCCGGCGGCGCCGAGGATCACGATGTCGCCCGGCGTCGAGCGCAACGATGCGAGCAGGCCGGCTGACGGCGCGGAGAGCGCGTCCTCGAGCGCGGCCTCGCTCGCGAAGGTCACGCGCGAAGGAGGTCCGGCTGCCATTCACGAATCGCCTGCTTCACCTGGAGATTCGTGCTCAGCTCCTGCGACAACACGCGCGTGATGAGCACGGGAAGCTCCGCGTCCGAGGCGAAACGCAGCGCGAGCAGCCGGCCGAGCGAGAGCTTGGCGAGCGCGTCGGCCGCCGCGGCGGCGCCGAGGACGCGCTGGAGGCGCATCGTCATCTCGAGGCGGATGACGCGGTTCTGCACCGTCAGCACCATGAGCCGCGAGGCGAAGAGCGCCGCAGTCACTCCTGCGGCGAGCACGACGCCCATCGCCGTGGCGAGCGACGGCGCGCGCACGAGCGCATAGATCGAGTAGACGACGTAGACCGCGAGCAGCGGTGAGGCGATGAAGTGAAAGAGCGGGAAGTGGCGCTTGTGATTGCTGAAGTCCTGCGTCTGCATTGCCATGCCAGTCACGGGTGTGTGGGGTGAGGCCGCGTCAGGCTGCGTAACGGTCCGCCTCCGCCGCGTACCGCTTCACGCGAGCGACCATCGCGGAGAGTCCGGTCTCGCGCGCACCGAGTCCGATATTTTCCATCATGATGCGAACGAAATCGGCCGGGATCGCGAGAGTGGTTGCCGGCGGCTGATCGTTGACGGCGGTGAAGAGGATGGACAGAAACGCTGCAATCGTCGGCGACTGGCGCACGTTCACGTCGGCGAAGAAGTGGAGCTTGCCGTCGCGATACTCCGGAAAGATGTCGACGCGCGTCTGACACTCGGGGATCACGAAGTTGGTTCGGTCGATCGCGGAGTAGCGATCGGGGAGCGGCTCGAGCTTTTTCGCGTACGAGAGCAGCGACTGCATCTTCTCCTCGCGCCCGAGGGCGCGGAACTGACGCAGCACGCGATCGATGGTCGGGGGGATCGGAAGTGACTCGGTTTCGTCGGTCATGCGAGAAGACTAACGGCGCTCCTGATTCGCGGGGAGCGGGCGTTGGAGGCGCGCGAATTCGTGGCTAGCCTTCGACGGCGCGTCGCACGTGCGCGCGCGGTCATTCACATGGGAGTGGAGCATGCCAACACGGAACGCATCGGCCGTCTGGGAAGGCGGTCTGCAAAAGGGGAAGGGAAGCTTTTCGGGAGCGAGCGGCAAGATCGGCGGGACGTACTCATTCGGCACTCGCTTCGGCGAGGAGCCCGGCACGAATCCGGAAGAGCTGCTTGCAGCCGCCGAGGCTGCCTGCTTCAGCATGGCGCTGAGTCTGGGCCTGGAGCAGGCCGGCTCGCCGCCAACGAAGATCGAGACGAAGGCGGCGTGCACGGTCGAGAAGGTGGGAGAGGGCTTCGCGATCACGACGATGAAGCTCGTGGTGCGTGCGACGGTGCCCGGCATCTCCAGCGATGCGTTCGCCAAGATCGCGCAGGCCACGAAGGACGGCTGTCCCGTGTCGAAAGCGCTGAAGGGAAACGTGAAGCTCGAGATGGACGCGGCGCTGGCGTAACCGAGGCAGCGTGCCGAGGCGGATGTCTTGCGTCGGCAGCGCGTCGTACCCAATGTGAACGCATCGTCGCCTTCGGCGGCGATGCGATTCCCCCTCTCCTCCGCAGACGATTGCCCGCAATCGAGATCCGTCCGCGCCGCGCAACAGAGCTCGTGGATGCGAGCTTTCAGCTGTTGCGCCGCTACTACCCGCACCTCGTCACCGTGAGCTCGCTGGCGATGGCACCGGGACTGTTCCTGCGCATCATCAAGCGGGACCAGTTGAGCAGCCAGCAGGTGATGATGGCGCACCCGATGACGTTGTTCGTGGTCTCGGCCGTCACGTGGGTGCTGCTCGTGGCGGCCGGCATCGTGCTCACGGTTGCCATCTCGGACGGCTATCTCACCGGCGAGATCGACATCAACCGAGCGTTCCGCGTTGGCGGTCGCAAATTCTTCTCGGTGTTCGCCGGCGAGCTCCTGCGATACATCTTCATCTTCGCGTTCACGATGATCATCGTCCTGATCGGCGGGATTCTTGCCGCGCTCCAGGCGAAGATCGTGCTCGTCGTGCTCATTCCGCTGGCGCTGTGGCTCTTCGCATACCTGTGGCTTCGCTCCTTCGCGGTTTCGCCGGCGATACTGCTGGAAGGGCTCGGTCCGGTGGAGGCCAACCTTCGCTCGTGGCGGCTGTCGAAGAACTGTGCCGCGCATCTGTTCTTCTCCGTGTCACTCGTGATCATCCTGAGCTGGATCGTGAACATCATCGTCACGGTGCTCGGCGCCACGGTGCTCACGCAATCCACCGCCGCCATCCTCGGCTCGGTGGTGTTCATTCTCATCTATCCGTTGTTCAGCGCCGTGTGGACGCTGGTGTATTACGATCTGCTCATTCGGAAGGTAGGATTCGATCTCGAGATCATGTCGCGCGAGCTCGGCGGCGACATTGCGCCGCTCCCGGCGGCCTGAGCTCGGATTACGGGCGCGAGATACGCGGCT
>JAQBQC010000351.1 GCA_028287205.1 Gemmatimonadota bacterium | reverse complement strand
GCGTTCCTTGTTTCCGTGGAGGTCGCGTGCTGATACGACGATGACCGGGACTACCGAGAGAAATGTGTTCGCGCGGTACCGGTCGAGAACGAGGAAGCCATCGCCTGCGGGCAGACCGAGATCCAGGATGATCAGGTCCGGCAGATGCTTCCGCGCCTCGCTCACAGCGGACGTCGAATCGGTGGCGAAGAAAGTATCGTAGCCATGAGATTTGAGAAGCACGTGAAACCCGAGTCGTACATCGGAATCATCCTCGACGACCAGAATCTTTTTGTTACTCATGTTGAACCGCGCCCGAAAGAATTTGTGATTCGATGGCTGCCTCGAGAGTCGAGACCAGCGTTGAGATCAGCACGTCGGCGGAGGTTTCCCTTCCGCCTTTCCGCTCCGACAGCACTTTGTGCGTGATCGAAAGTGTGAGGCCGGTCTCGTCCAGGCGACCGAAGCGTTCGAATTCGCTGCGGATGTTACTGGCGAGCACCGACGTACCGAGATCGTCGGCGAATGTCGCAATGAAGAACTGCCCGCCCGGCTCGGCCGAGTGCGTGCGCGGGAGCAGGACATCGAGCTCCGGCCGCAGACACCGCCCGAGCAGGCTCCGGGCGTCGCGAGACCAGTCTTCATGGAATTGTGACGAAGGTGCCGCACCACTGAGTCCAAGCGTCACCGTGACCAGCGACGTCGAGTCCCCCGGCCATGCTCCGTCGTTCAATAGCGGAGCAATCACGCTGCTCAGTGAGAAAACAGGAATCGTGAATGAAAACGTGCTTCCGCGTGGCAGCCGTTGTGCCACCCGGATTTCTCCCCCCTGCAGGGCTGACAGCTCCCTACAGATATACAGGCCGAGACCCAGCCCTTTACGGCTCGCGGTCGTAGTCGCAGAAGCCTGGTAGAGTCGATCGAAAAGGTGCTCGACTCTGTCGGCGGGGATCCCGCAGCCGTCGTCCGAAACCTCGAGCAGCAAGTATCGGGAATCGCTCGGAAGCAGCTGCGCCCTGATCTGCGCGTTCCCGCCCTTGGCGGTGAACTTGATCGCGTTGTCCAGAAGAATGATCAGCATTTGCCGCAGGCGAGTTTGGTCGGCGTACGCAGCCGGCAGATCGGGCGGCACGTCCCACGAGATCTGGACGCCCTTCGAGCGGGCCGCACCCTGCAAGGTGTCCAGCGCATCTCCAATGGCATCGTGTATCGACGTGCTCTCCAGCTCCACGGTGAGCTTGCCGCTCTCGAGGCGAGTAACCTCGAGCAGATCATCGATCATGGATTGCAGCTGCCGAACGTTTTTCAACACGATCTGTTGATACTCTCGCTGAACGGGACTCAGCTCCCCGGCAATGCCGCTGAACAGAATCGACGTGAACTGCTTGATTGCCGTGAGAGGTGAGCGAAGCTCGTGCGACACGTTCGAGAGAAACTCGTCCTTGAAGCGCATGCGCTCCTTGCCGTTCTGCTCCAGCGCTTCCTCGGCGGCCTTTCGTTCGGTGACGTCGGCGTTGACGCCGATCATGCGGGTCACGTTACCCTGCTCGTCGAGAACGACGCGCTCGACGTAGGAAATGATCCGGACGGATCCATCCTCGAGAATGATCCGATATTCCGCAGACACCTGACCCTTGTTTTCGATCGTGAGCCGCTGCGCCGCTTCCACCGTTGGCAGATCCTCGGGAGCGACGGTCGCCGACCAACGCTCGTAGGGCATCGGGCTGAGTGGGGCCATTCCGTAGATATCGAACATGGTCGCATCCCACATGAGTGAGTTGCTGGCAAGATCCCATTCCCACACGCCGACTCGCGCGGCAGCCGTCGCAAGCGAGAGTCGCTCGGTGAGCATGTGGCGGTCGGCGTCGGCCAGCTTACGATCCGTGATATCGTTGTCAATGCTGAGCACTCGAATCGGAACGCCGTCGGCGTTTCGCTGCAGCGTCCATCGGCTCGCGACGATCGACCGGGTGCCATCGCGCGCGTGGTGAATCGCCTCGCCCTCCCACTGCCCTTCCAGTCGAAGCGTGGCATCGGCGGCCTCACGGCTCTCGAACAGCTTCGTGCTCAACAGTGCAAAAACGTCGTGGCCGATCGCTTCCGCACTGGCCCAGCCGTACAGGGCCTCCGCTCCACGACTCCACGAGATGACACGACCGTCCATGTCTCGAACGACGATCGCATCGCGAGCGAGATCCAGAAGCTCTGCCTGTGCCGTAAGCACCGCCGTTTGGTGTTCCAGGAGTGCGGTCCGCTCGCGGAGGTCCGCGGTGCGCGAGATGACCTCGCGCTCGAGCGTCTGGCTGTATCGATCGTAGTAGTCGCCGTACGCCTTGAGCCGGAGCAGATTCCTCACGCGCACGCACAGCTCGGCGTGATCCACCGGTTTCGTGAGAAAGTCCGCCGCTCCGGCGCGCAATGCGACCATGCGCGCGTCGTGGTTGCTCAGCGCGGTAACCATGATGATGGGAATGTTCTTCGTGGCGGGATTCAATTTGAGAGTGCTGGCGACCTCATTCCCGTCCATTCCCGGCATCATGACATCGAGGAGAATGAGATCGGGCGGCTGTTTTGCCACCAGGGCGAGAGCCTCCTCTCCGCTTGCGGCCGTCTGCAGCTGATAGTTCTTGGCGGTCAGCATGACTTCCAGCAGCCTGCGATTCTGCCGGTCGTCGTCGACGATGAGAATGCGCGCCGGCAGGTCGCGGGCATCGAAGAGATCACTCATCTCGATTCCAGTACCATGGCAATGGCCGCGAGGAATTTCTGATACCGCATCGGCTTGGCGATGTAGCCGTCGCATCCAGAGGCGCGAATGCGCGCCTCATCCCCTTTCATCGCCAGCGCGGTGAGCGCAATGATCGGGATGCCGCGAGTGGTCGGATCTTCCTTGAGCACGCCGATGGCCTCGAGGCCGTCCATTCCCGGCAGCTGGATATCCATCAGGATGAGATCGGGCACTTGTTCCCGCGCCATCTTGATCCCTTGCTCGGCGTCGGCGGCAGCGATCACGGCGTACCCGGCGGACTTCACCAGAAACGTCGACAGCGACAAGTTGACGACATTGTCGTCGACGATCAAAACGCACTGCATGTCAGGCAACTTGATGGCGCCCCGACATCGCTCGTCGTACTTCGGCCAGAAAGCCGGCGCTATCGAACGAGCTTTTTTCAAGAATCGCGGCCACACTGCCCTGGAGTCTCTTTCGATCCTCGGCTGTGACCTGCTTCGCGGTGAGCACGAGGATCGGGATGTGCGCGGTGTCCGGATGGGAATGCAGCTCCATTGCCACGTCGAACCCGTTGACGTCCGGCATCAACAAGTCCAGCACGATCAGATCGGGGAGCTGACGTATCGCGAGATCGATCGCGGCGCGACCGCTGTACACGCGCAGGATCGAGGTTGCGAGGCCGAGCAGTCGCAGCGCGATGAGCTCCACGGCGGAACGGTCATCATCGACAATGAGGACGCTGAGCGCCTGAGTGGCGGACGTGCGATACAGCTTGAGGTCCACCAAGGTCTCGTACAGCATTTGTCTGGATATCGGCTTCTCGAGAACGGCAGCGGCGCCGAGAGCGAAGCCTCTGTTTCGGTCCGCCTCGATCGAAATGATGACGACCGGGACTCTGCGGAGCTCGGGCGTTTGCCTCAACCGTTTGAGAAACTCCCAGCCATCCATGTTCGGCAGCATGATGTCGAGCGTGATCAGCGACAACGAATTCGATGTGGCGACGATCAGGGCCTCTTCGGCGGATGCGGCGTACACCACCTCGAAGCCTTCCGCCTCGAGCTGAATGCGTATCAGCTCGGCCGCCTTGAAATCGTCTTCGATCACAAGCGCTACCGGGTTACCCGGCCGCGACATCGGATCGGGAGGAAGGAGCTGATCGACCTTCATTCGTGCGTCTTCGATCGAGGGCCGTTGCGGCACCCACACCGTGAAGCACGAGCCCTCGCCGATGGAGCTTTCCACGGCCACGCCGCCGCCGTGCAGCTCCGCGAGGAGCTTCACCATCGCCAACCCCAATCCGGTGCCCTGGAATCGCCGCGAGAGCCCGCTGTCGACCTGAATGAACGGTTGAAACAGTCGCTCCATTCCTTCCGCAGCGATGCCGATCCCACTGTCGGTGACGCTGATCTTCAGAAATTCAGTGAATTCGTTCTCGGCAAGCGGGAAGCTGCGACCAGGCCAATCTCCTGACAGGCGACTGACCTCCGCGCGCGTGACGTTTACGGCGTGCACGCGCACCTCGCCGCCATCCACCGTGAACTTCATCGCGTTCGAGAGCAGGTTGTAGAGGATCTGCTTCAGCTTCCGCGGATCGGCGTTGATGGACTCGTGCGCGCCGGTTGTACTCATTTCGACGCGAATGTGCCGTGAAGCCGCATCTTCCGCGATCATGGAAATGCCGTCCGAGAACAGGGATCGGAGCGGCACGCATTCCAGTTCGAGGGCCATCTTCCCTGCCTCGACTTTGGACAGATCGAGGATGTCGTTGATCAGGGAAAGCAGATGCTGTCCGCTGTTGAAAATGTCCCCGACGAAGACACGCTGTTGTTCGGTGAGATCTCCCACCATGCCGTCTCTCAGGACCTCGGAAAAGCCGACGATGGCGTTGAGCGGGGTTCGCAGCTCGTGGGACATGGTCGCGAGGAAGGCGGATTTCGTCCGATTCGCGTTTTCCAGCTGAATGTTCTGCTGCTGCGTGAGCTCGAACCGCTTGAGCTCAGTAACGTCGCGCGCAGCGACGAACACTCCCTGCAGTTGCCGCTCGCGGTCGTAAAACGTCGTCGCGTTGACGCTCACCTCGGTCAGGCCACCGTCGCGCGCCCTGGCGGTGAGCTCGTAGTTCGAGACCTTCCGTTCGTTCAGCACCCGACTGATTCCTTCATCCGCCCGCCTCGAGTCGGTGAAGTGATGGCTGAACGGAGCCCCGATCAGCTCATCGCGCGTACATCCGGTGAGCGACTCCATCTGCTTGTTGACATCGGTGATGATACCGCGGGGGTCGGTCGTGATCAGCGCATCGATGTTGGATTCGATCAGCGACCGAGTGTAGAAGTGTTGATCTCGCAGCCTCTGATCGAGTCGCTTGCGCTCATCCTCGATCCGCTGGCGAGCGGTGTTGTCGGTGCCGATGAACAGATATCCGATGATCGAGCTGTTCGCGTCGCGAAGCGCGGTCACCGAGATGATTGCGGGAAACCGACTGCCATCCTTGCAAATCTTCGTCAGTTCGTACATGTCCTCCAGTCCGCGGGATGCCTTGAAGCAGAGCGTATCGAATCCGGACGGGATTGGCGTTCCAAATTCGATGCTGAGGGCAGCCGCGCGCGCATTCAACTCTTCCTTGTCGTGAAAAGATGCCGGCGTCATTCGATTGACCACGTCGGAAGCCACATAGCCCAGCATGCGTTCGGCGCCGACGTTGAAGATCTGGATGACGCCATTCACATCCGTGGCGATACACGAGAAGTTGGCGCTATTGAAGATCGCCCGCTGAAGCGCCCCCGCCTTGAGCAGCGCTTCCTCGGCGAGCTTGCGCGCGGTATTGTCGGTACCGATCAGGAGGTATCCGATGATGGCATCGGACACATCGCGCAACGCCGTCACGGAGACGACCGCGGGGAATTGACTGCCGTCCTTCCGGATGTAGGTCAGCTCGTAAATGTCCTCGATGCCGCGCGACGCCTTGAAGACGAGCGCTTCGAAGCCCGGGGCGATCGTCGTTCCGAGCTCGATGCTCAGCGACTTCGCGCGAGCAATGACTTCCAGGGGATCGGAGATGTCCGCCGGCGTAATCCGATTCACCACATCGGCCGCAGAGTAGCCGAGCATGCGTTCGGCGCCCACGTTGAAGATCTGAATCACGCCGTTCGCGTCGGTGGCGATGCTCGAGAAGTTCGCGCTGTTGAAGATCGCGCTCTGTAACGCGCCTGTGCGGAGAAGTGTCTCGGTGCTATTGGCGTCGTAGTCGAGCTCAGTCGACTCGTCCGTCCCTTCATCTACCTGAGGCATGTGAGTCCGATTCTCAAACATCCGATCCCGACGCTCCGAAGCGCCCTGCAAGCCACGGCTCTAGGTCATGGCTCTGTGATTTGGCACATTCGGCGCTTAAGCCGAAGTTCTGCAGTCCTGCTACACTGTCGCGGCGCGAGTGTGAAGCATCGCGGCGGCGACTAGCATCTCCGTCGGGAGCATCAGGCGCTCATGGGAATTGGCTCGACCACAACCGGAAGTGATCCTCCAGAGCGTCGTGCGACCGCCGACAGGCTCATCGACTTCTCCAGATTCCTGATGACCTCGGGAATGTCCGCCAGCGCGGTGGGACGAGCATAGTAGAAGCCCTGTGCCTCGTCGCAACCCTCGTCGCGGAGCATGTCGCCGATCGCGGATGACTCCACTCCCTCGGCCACAACGTTGATCTGCAACCCGGTGGCCATCGCGATGATGGCCCGCGCGATCGCGCTCGTGGGACGCTCGCTCGTGATGTCGCGGATGAAGGACTGATCGATCTTCAACCGGTTCACGTTGAAGCGCAGGATGTACGACATACTCGAGTATCCAGTCCCGAAGTCATCGATCGCGATGCGCAGTTTGAGCGCGCGCAGTCGATCCAGGATCCGCATCGCCTTCGCGGAATCGCTCACCAGGACGTTCTCCGTGATCTCGAGCTCCAGTGACTCCGGCGCCAAGCCGCTGGCGCCAAGCGCGTCGCTCACGATCGTGGGAAGACTCTCCTGCTGAAATTGTCGGGGAGAAAGATTCACGGCGATCGTGAGGGATCGTCCCAGCTGCTGCCCGAGCGCGTGCGCCTCGCGGCAGGCCGTTCTCAAGACCCACTCGCCGATTGCCAGGATCGCACCCGTCTCTTCCGCGATTGGAATGAACTCGCTCGGGTGGACGACCCCCAGACTCCTGCTGTTCCAGCGGAGGAGCGCTTCGACCCCGGTCACGCGTCCTGTTCCGAATGCAATCTGGGGTTGGTACACCACCTCGAGCTCGTTACCAACGAGTGCAGATTCCAGCGCGGTCTCGAGATTCCGGCGCCGAGCCGTTGCGGAGGCGATGTCGGTGGAAAATACGCGGTAGGCCGCGCGCCCCTCCGACTTCGCGTAGTACATGGCAACATCGGCATTCTTGAGAAGCGTTTCCGCGTCGTGTCCACCGTCGGGATACAGGCAGAGTCCGATGCTCGCGGACATTGGAAGAAATTCGCCCCCCGCGCGAACCGGCGCGGACAGAGCGTCGAGCAGCTTCTGAGCGACACGTTCGGCGTGCGCGTGCGACTTCAGGTCCTCGAGCAGCACCACGAACTCATCGCCACCCATTCGGGCCACCGTATCCGACTTCCGCACGGCGTGCTCGAGGCGCTTCGCAACTGTCACCAGCAGCTCATCTCCCGCCGAATGACCGTGGAGATCGTTCACACGCTTGAAGTTGTCCAGATCTATCATCAACAGCGCCATCACGCCCTTGCTGCGCCGTGACCGCTCCATGGCCATCTGCAGCCGATCGTGGAGCAGCGTGCGTGTAGGAAGTCCCGTGAGCGCATCGTGCTGCGCCATGTGCGCGATGTCGTCCTGCGTGCGCTTTCGCTCGGTGATGTCGTAGGCAAAGCACAACCAGCCGGTGATCTGCTTCTCCTCCGTCGTCA
>JAQBQC010000349.1 GCA_028287205.1 Gemmatimonadota bacterium | reverse complement strand
GGTTGTACTCCTGATGCCAGTGCGCGAGCTCGCGCAGCGTGACGGCGTCGTGCGGATCGGCGCGTCCGGGTCGTCGCACCGGTGCGCGATGCGCCGCGGCGACGGGATGCGTGAGGATCACCTTTTGCGCGGCGCGGCGCTCCGCACGCGTGCGCCCCTGCACAAAGCGCACGATCGCGCGCAGCACATCCTCGGGCGCGTTGAGATACCCCTTGTTGATGCGCAGCTCCGAGCCGCTGAAGCTCACCATCACCGCGCGGTTGGAGGTCAGCTTGAGCGCCTTGATCCCGTCGAGCCCATACGTCCGCAGACGCTGCAGCAGCTGCTCCCCGTTCTGGGGCGGCGAATCGAACTCGAGAAACAGCTGCATGAGCTGATTGACGCGTGCCGCAATGAACCTTCTCATCGGGAGAATCGCTTTACCGGTCCTGGCAGGAAGTTCTGTGCGTCGATCGACCAGATCTGCGGCTCGATCTCGATGGCCTGAGGCGTGAGCGTGATGACGTTCATCGCCGACGGCCGCTGCCCGCGCGTGCGGTTGGAGACGGTGCCCGCCGTGCACACGATCGTTCCATACGTCGTGTGCTCGACGTGATGCACCGCTTCCTGATGGTCGTGGCCGCAGAGCACGAGGTCGACCCCGAGATCGACGAACGCCCTCGCGGCGCGCCCCGGGTGCGAGAGCCCGAACCTGTTCGACAGCTCGCCGCGCAGCGGATTGTGGTGCATGACGATCACGCGCTGGTTCCCCTTCGGCGCCGCATCGAACTTCGCGCCGGCCTCGACGATCTGCGCAGTGCTCATGTTGCCGACCACACCCACATCGCGTGGATTCCAGGTGAGCGTGCCCGGCACGACGCCCTGCGCCGTATTGATCCCGACGAAAGTGACGCCGGGAACCGAGAGCACGGGCTCGAGGTCGGGCGTGATGTACTTCGCGTAGTTGGCGATCGCGGACTCGCGGGAGCCGACGCCGAGCGGCGCGCGCCACCACTTCACGTCGTGATTCCCCGGCACGACAATGGTTCGACTGACCTTCGCCGCATCGCGCAGGAACTGTCGCGCCGCCTGAAACTCGCCGGAGCGCGCACGCTGCGAGAGATCGCCGGAGACTGCGACGACGTCGAACCGTCGCGTGCTGATCATCTCCGCGATGGTGTCGAGCTGTGCCGGTACTGCTGGTGGTCCGAAGTGCAGATCCGAAACGTGCAGAACTCTCGTCAACCCAGTCTCGCGATGATGGCGTCGGCGAACCCGGTCGTCGTCGCGTTTCCCCCGAGATCAGCGGTGAGCGAGCGGCCGGAGTGAAGGACCTCGTTCATCGCCGTGCGAATGCGATCGGCGGTGTGCGTGTCTCCGACGTGATCGAGCATCAGGCATGCCGCGAGGACGACTGCCCCCGGGTTTGCAATCCCTTTGCCTGCAATATCGGGAGCGGTGCCATGCACTGCCTCGAAGATCGCGGCCTTCTCGCCGATGTTGGCGCCGGGCGCGAGCCCCAGTCCCCCGACCAGTCCAGAGATCTCATCGGAGAGGATGTCGCCGAACATGTTCGTCGTCACGATCACGTCGTAGCGCTCCGGAGTGAGCACGAGATGCATCGCCATCGCGTCGATGATGCGCTCCTCGAACACGATCCGGCCCTCGTATTCCTTGGCGATCTTTCGCCCCGTCTCGAGAAACAACCCCTGCGACAGCTTGAGGATGTTCGCCTTGTGCACGAGCGTCAACTTCTTCCGCTTGCGCGTGACGGCGTGCTCGAACGCGAACCGGATCACCCGGTCCGCGCCCGCGCGCGTGATGATCGCAACCGACTCGGCCGCTGCGTGGTCGTCGTTGCCGATCTTCACGTAGTGCTCGACGCCGCTGTAGAGCCCCTCGGTGTTCTCGCGCACGAGGATGATGTCCACCCCCGAGTAGCGCCCGTTGGGGATGAGCGTGCGTGCGGGCCGAACGTTCGCGAAGAGATCGAATCGCATGCGGAGCGCCACATTGACGCTGCGGTAGCCGCTGCCGAGCTGCGTCTCGAGCGGGCCCTTGAGCGCGACGCCGGTTCGCGCGATCGACTCGAGCGTGGCCACGGGCATCGGATCGCCCACCGCGTTGAGCGCCGCCATGCCGGCGAGCTGGCGGTCCCACTCGATCTTTGCTCCTGCTGCCTCTACGATCTTTACCGTCGCGCTTACGATCTCCGGACCGATCCCGTCACCGGGGATCAGCGTGACGGGAATTGCATCAGTCATTGAATCGGGGGTCCAAGTTGGTCGGCGAGGTGGCCGGCGAGCGATGCGGCGAGCGCAGGACCGAACGAGGTCTGCGGATCGCTCTGCACGTCGGCCATGTAGATGATCTTGGCACGAACGGCGTCGAAGATCACGAAGCGAAGCACCGCGCACTCCATGCCGCCCGGCACGGGCTCGAAGCGGAGCTCCACCGGCAGCAGCACCAGCTGCCCGCCGTCCTGCATCGCGACGAGCGTTCGCAGCTGCGACGCGATGGGATCGGGCACCTGCTTCGGGAGCCGCTTCGGGCCGGGGTAGCGAAGCCACTGCGCGGCCATCGCGTGCGGGTCCGGCGCGTACGGCTCGTTGCGCTTGGCGATCGCATCGATGGCGGCGGGAAACACCCACACCTTCTTCACGCCGCGATCGCTGAACGCGAACGCCAGCTCGTCGTCGAGCGACGAGAGAAATGCGGTCTGATCGGTGATCTGGTCGGCCCAGCCGAGCGAATCGCCCATGCGCAGGTAGTGCGTGGGGAGGATCATCAGTCGGCGCGTCGAGAATGCGGCGAGCACGTGCTGGTGCGCGGGCTTCGGACGGTCCTGCGCATCCGCGCGCGCCGGAAGAGCGGCAAGCGCGGACGTCGCGAACAGGGCGGCGCCAACTGCGGCGGAGATCTTCACAGACATCATCCTTGAGACGGGAAAGCTATAGGAAGGGCACCCGGACGGATACCGATTGAAGACGCGTATGCGTGGCTCGTCGCCACGCGTGACATTCGCCGCGACGTCTGGCCAAGGCGTTACCCGCCACGTACATATTCGCCCCGTATGCGCCGCCCTCTCACGACACTCGTCTGGATCGCCGTCTCCGTGCTCGGCGCCGCAGCGCTCGCGCGCCTGGCGCTCTCGCGCGGCGAGACCATCAGCGCGGGGTGGCTGCTCGCGGCCGCGCTCTGTTGCTACGCCGTCGCCTATCGCTTCTACGGCCGCTTCATCACGGCGAAGATCTTCGCCGTCGACGACCGCCGAGCCACCCCTGCGGTGCGTCTCGAGGATGGTCGCGACTACCTCCCCACGAACCGCTGGGTCGTGTTCGGCCACCATTTCGCGGCGATCGCCGGTCCCGGCCCGCTGGTCGGACCCACGCTCGCAGCGCAATTCGGCTTCCTCCCCGGCGCGATCTGGATCGTCGCCGGCGTGGTGCTCGGCGGCGCCGTGCAGGATCTCGTCATCCTGCTGGCCTCCGTGCGCCGCAATGGACGCTCCTTGGGCGCGATGGCGCGCGACGAGATCGGTCCGGTGGCCGGAACTACGGCGCTCGTCGCGATCCTCGGGATAATGGTCGTGCTCATTGCGGTGCTGGCGCTCGTGGTCGTGAACGCGCTCGCGTCGAGTCCATGGGGAGTGGTGACCATCGGGCTCACAATTCCGATTGCGCTGCTCATGGGCGTGCATCTGCGATGGTTGCGTCCGGGGCGCGTGCTCGAGGCGAGCGCGATGGGGCTCGTGCTCCTGGTCGGTGCGCTGTACGCCGGTCGCTGGGTTGCCGCCCACCCCGACCTCGCCGCGCACTTCACGCTCACGCGCCAGACGCTCGCGATCGCGATCATGGTGTACGGCTTCGCGGCATCCGTGCTGCCGGTGTGGCTCCTCCTCGCGCCGCGCGACTATCTCTCCGCGTTCGTCAAGATCGGGGTCGTGCTCGCGCTCGCGATCGGAATCATCGTCGTCCTTCCGCCGCTGCAGATGCCCGCGCTCACGCGGTTCGCGCACGGCGGAGGCCCGATCTTCGCCGGTACGATCTTCCCCTTCGCCTTCATCACCATCGCGTGCGGCGCGATCTCCGGCTTTCACGCGCTCATCGCATCGGGGACCACGCCCAAGCTCCTCGCACGTGAAAGCGACGCACTGCTCGTCGGCTACGGCGGAATGCTGATGGAATCGTTCGTCGCGATCATGGCGCTCATCGCGGCCTGTCTCCTCACTCCCGGCGTCTATTTCGCGATCAACGCAAGTGCGGCATCGCTTGGCCCCACTGTGGAGAGCGCGTCGCACGCGATAGCGCAGTGGGGGTTCACGGTGACGCCGCAAGAGATGCGCGACCTCGCGTCGCGCGTGGGAGAGCTCTCACTGCTCTCGCGTACGGGGGGAGCGCCGAGTCTCGCGGTGGGGATGGCGCAGCTCTTCTCGAATGTGCTGGGCGGAAGCTCCGCGATGGCCCTCTGGTACCACTTCGCGATCATGTTCGAGGCGCTCTTCATTCTCACGACGATCGATGCGGGCACGCGCGTCGGCCGCTTCATGCTGCAAGACCTGGGGGGCCTCGCGTGGCGCCCACTCGGCCGCCTGTCGTCGTATCCGGCGACTGTGATCTCGAGCGCAGTGTTCGTCGCGATGTGGGGATATTTTCTCTACCAGGGAGTCAACGACCCCCTGGGAGGCATCAACTCCCTCTGGCCGCTTTTCGGCATCTCCAATCAGCTGCTTGGCGCGGTGGCCCTCTGTGTGGGCACCACCGTGATCATCAAGATGGGCCGCGCGCGATACGCCTGGGTGACGGCGGTGCCGCTCGCGTGGCTGGCGATCGTCACGCTCACCGCGGGGTATCAGAA
>JAQBQC010000348.1 GCA_028287205.1 Gemmatimonadota bacterium | reverse complement strand
CGCCGCGTGACCTTTCCTTCGCCGCGCGGAAGTGCGTCGGGCGATTCACCGTCGAGCGGACGAAGCCACTCCGTGTACATCACGCCCACGTTGGCGTTCTCCTTCACGAACTCCTTGAGCGCGCCGTAGTTGATCGAGATGCGCGACGGATCGTACAGCTTCGCCCACGGATTCTCGCGCTCCGCGATCAGATCGCTGATGATGAGCCCCGCCATCGTGCCGTGCGTCATCCCCATCCCCGAGTCGCCGGTGCAGATGTAGACGTTGTCGTCACCAGGATTGCGGCCGATGAACGCGAGCAGATCCGCGGGCTCCAGCACCTGCCCCGACCAGTGATACGGAAAGTCGACGATGTTCGGAAAGCGCTCGCGCGCCCATCGCTCGAGATGGTCGAAGCGAGCCCGCATGTCGGTCTCCTGCCCGGTCTTGTGATCTTCTCCGCCGACGATGAGCTCATCGTGCGCATCGTCCGATTGCGCGCGCTGCAGCCGCACGTAGTGGTACGGATCCTCGGTGTCCCAGTAGAGCGCATCCGTGACGGAGCCGCGCGGCACGCGCGCGGCCACGACGTACGTGCGATAGGGCGCCTGCTTCGTGTGCATCGCCATCAAGTCGTTGATCGGCGAGTTGGTGCACACGACGAGCATTTCCGCGGTGACCTGCACATCGGGCTTCTCGATCGAGACGGTGACGCGCCCATCCTTCGACTCGGTGTTCGTGACGTGGGAGCCGCAGTAGATGCGTCCGCCCGCCCGCACCACCGCCTCCGCGAGCGCGGAGAGATAGGCGAGTGGATGAAAGCGCGCCTGATTCGGAAAGCGCAGGCATGGCCCCGTGTCGTACGTCGAGAGCGGTGCGCGGTCGACCTTCTCCACGTCCACACCCGCGCGGCTCGCCGCCTCATGCTCCTCGTCGAGCACGTCCGGCGTATCGCCCTCGGCCAGAAACAGATAGCCGTCGAGTCGCGTGAAGTCGCACTCCACCTTGTGATCGCTCACGAACGACTCGATGAACGCGATCGCCGCGGTGTGCGAATCGGCGGCGATGCGCGCGCCGTCCTCGCCGTGCACGCGCGCGATCTCGACGTATCGATCATCGATCTCGTTCGAGAGATGCGCGGTGGTGCGCGATGTCTCGCCGCTGCCGATCTGTCCATCGTCGATGACGATGACTTTCTGTCCCTGCTTCGCCAGCAGATACGCTGTCGTGAGCCCGGCGATTCCAGCTCCGACGATACAAACGCCGGTATCGGCGCTGTCCGTGAGAGCCGGATAGCTCGGCACGGAGGCCGTGTCCATCCAGAGTGAGGTGGTTTGGCCGGAATCGGGGTGCATGAAGTGCTCGAAAAGGGGAGAGCGGGGGGCGGGTCGAGTGTCACGTGGCAGGGCAGAGGATATGCCACATTGGTCGGGTTGGCTCGCGATCTGTAGCGATTAGTTGCAGAGCTCGCTATAATCTTTTCCAAGCGATGTAACGTAGCAGGCTCTTTCATTTCCCGGAAAGATGCCTATCTTCGTGCAGATACGTCATTTGTAGTGAGAGGGCTCAGCAGTTCAGCCAGACATCTCCCGCGTTCCCGAGGGGTAGTCGCCTATGTTCGCATTTGGTCGCGTGAATCGCTTGGTGCTCGGCTCCCTCGCGCTTGCGGGGGCGGGAATTCTTGGATGTCGCGATGAACAGGCGACCGCTCCGCACACGGTGCCGACGCCGAGTGGAACGATGCGCGATCTCGGCACGGTCATCGTTCACGTGGATCTGAAGAACCATACGGTCACGACGCATCCGCTGAGCTCTACGGAGAAGCTGCCGCCGGGCGTGAGTGCGAGATTCTACGGAACGACTACGCAGATCGAGTACATCCTCACTGAGCAGAGCTTCACCGATCTCGGATCCACCAACATCCAGTACAACATCCATCCGGGTATCTCCAATCTGCTGACTTTCGCGATCGGAACGAACTCGCCGCACACGTATCCGAGCTTTCCGCAGGATACCATGGGCGTGTACGTGTACTACGCCATTCTTCCATACAACATTCAGAACCTTGGTGGGCCGTGCGGTCCGCCAACGTGCACCGTGCGCGTAGACAGTGCCGACGGCGTCTTTCCATTCACGAATCCCACGCCGCAGCCGTACGTCTACTGGAAAACGATTCTGGAGGGAGGCGGCACGAACGCGCAGGGCCCGGGTCCCTTCGAAACGAAACAGGATTCGGTCGGTGGGATAGACTATCGCCGGCGCATGAGCTTTTTCACGCATGGCAATGTCACGGATTTCTCCTTCGGTCTGGCCGTGGCAGCTCCGTGGGTCGAGCCGCATGAAAATCGTTGGAAGGTGTTCTACACCGCGGATTCGCTGCCCAATCGGGTCGACCTCCTTCACCTTCGCTCCGAGCCGGACTGGCGAGTGCTCGGCACTGGAGGCGGCGCCGCAACGATTCAGGCGCCCGGGTGCGTCGCCGGCAGCAACACCTGCGCGCTGCAGATCGTGAGCACCACAGCATCCGCCGCTCCGGAAACACTCCTCTACTATCGCAGCGACTCGCTGCGTGCGTCGCAGGATGGCTACATCGCCGCCACGCTCACCGCGACCCCGTCGGCGCTTTCGACGACACCTTCGGTTTTCCTTGGATTGAAGGATCCCGCGAAGCTCGTGCGACTCGGCATCTCGAGTACGCTCACGGGCTTTACCGATGCGAGTGGCGCGTTCATCCCCGGGTTCACGGTGCCGACGGATCCATTGCGCACGTCGTGGCGCGTGTCCAAGGTCGGGACCACGAGCGCCTCGATCTATTCGCCGGAGATCGGTGCGCCGCTCGTGACCATCCCGTACGCCTCACTCCCCGCGGCTCCCGCGCGCGGAGGAAATCCCGGGGACTACGATCAGTTCTTCTTCTTCGGCAACGTGACACAGCCGGTCACCTCACCGGATGCCACTTCGCTGTGGTCGAATGTCAACTACGAGATTGGAGTTCTCGGACCATGAGTGAATCCTCTCCCGTGCGCGGTGCCGTGATCGAGCCCTCGGCCTCATCGAAACGTCGGACATGGGTCGCGCCGACACTGGCGCCCCATTCGACGCTGACGGTGCTGACGCAGTCGGCGTTGCCGCCACTCAGTCTTCTGTTCCTGCAGGCGTCGATCCAGTGCTTCAATCACAACGGCAATCCCGTTCCGTGCCCGTGAGCCGACGATCATGTCGAGTCGGAGCGCCGCTGCGCGCATGAGCGCAATCAGGTGGCGCTCGAACGGCGTCGAGGGAGTCACAACGGACTCCGTATCGACGCTGCGCCACCTCGGAGAGAACGCAGAGCTTCACGTCACCCGCGGCCGCCTCTCGCGGGGTGTTGGATATGCGAGCGCGTCCAGAGGCGCTCGGCAATCGCTCGCTCGCGTCGGAGCAGTCCTTCGGCTCCGGGAGCACAATCGCTACTACGTGCACGCGTCCGGCGTCGTCAATCGCAAAGGACTGGCGACGGTGTTCGTCGGCGAGAGCGGGAGCGGCAAGTCCACCCTCGCCTTCGCGCTCGCCAGAGAGGGCTGGTCGATGCTCGGGGATGATGGCGTGGTGCTCGAGCCTCGCGATGACAGCGTGCTCGTACACGGCTGGCGCTCGCACTCGCTGATCAGCGCCTCCCTGTCGTCCGCCTTTCCGGAGCTGCGCGGCAGGGAATCGGAGGCGATGCCCCAGGACGGGCGAAAGCGGATTCCCCTGACGGTTGCGCACGTGGGTCATGCACGGCTCGGCGCGTTGGTATTTATCAGGCAGGGAGCGCACGGCTCTCTTCGTCAATGCGGTCAGGCGCACGCCCTCACCGCCTTGATTCGTCAGTCGCCATGGGTGCTGCTCGGCGATGCGAGCAGCACCGTGCACTTCGAAGCACTCGGTCGCATCGCTGGATCGGTTCCCTCGTTCGAGTTCGTGCACGGGCACGCCGAGCTCCTTCGCATCGGCGACTTCTTCGATCCTGCCGCCTGACACTGGCAATTGGAGTCACGCATGACATTTCGCTACGCTCTCCGCTTCGACGCCGCGCGCATCGTGTTCCGAAATTCGCACCACGCCTCCGTAATAGTCGGCTCCGTGGCCCTCGCCGCCCTCGGGGCGGGCTGCGGCGGCTCATCGACCTCGCCCGACCCGCTCTCGAAGGTTCCGGACTTCATGTACGTGTCGAATGCCACCGGGGGCACGCAGCTCTATACCTGGCATAGCGGATCGTCGGCACTCTTTCCGGGAAGCGTTGCCGGTGACCAGGAGCCGCAGACCGCCGCAGGGAAGGTCGTCTTCACGAGCTACAGAATCTCCGCGGCGAATGCGGAGATCTTCATCGCGAACCAGGACGGCTCGAACCTCCTCAGGCTCACGACGGACACGCATACCGACAATCAGCCCTCGCTGAGCCCCGATGGAAACACCGTGGTCTTCACGAGCACTCGCTCCGGAACGTCGCGCGTGTGGACGATGGGTGCGGACGGCTCGAATCCGACGGCGCTCAATACGGGCTCGACCACCGACGTGCCCGAATCCGCCCCGCGCTACAGCCCCGGTGGCGGTCGCATCCTGTTCAGCTCTCCCCGCACGAACACAACCCAGATCTGGATCGTCGACGCCGCCGGTGGAACGGCGACCCAGGTGACACACGACGTCAACGGCGCCTTCTTCGGGTCGTGGAGCCCCGACGGCAACACCATTTACTTCGTGGACGGCGCGGACCGCACCAAGATCCACAACGTGGACGTCACGAGTGGAACTGTCACCGACTACGTCACCGGTGGAACCGACGTGGGCGACGCTGCCTGCACGAACTCGGTGTGTCTCGTCGTCACCAACGCTACGCACGTCAACCGCGACATCCTTGCCTACATCGGATCCGGAGACACGGCGCCGCTCCCCATTCTCAACGGCACTCCGAGCGAATACGAGCCGGCAATTCTGCATCACTAGAAACACGTAGCTACGCAGCTCTTGGTGATCGAGGTCACTGGTACGCTCACCGAAAGTCCCCTCCACCCCCGCTCCCTCCCTCCTTCTATGTATTCTTGTGGGGAGAGCGGGGCGAACGATCCCGACGCCGACTGCACGTCCCTTTCGTTGTGGATGAAATTCGATAAATGCACCACGCCGACATGCCGCCGTTCGGCGAAGCTTCCTGGCAACTGGTTTACACAAAGGCGCGCGCGGAGCGGTGGGTCGAGCTCAATCTTCGCCGCCAGAATTTTCATACCCTGCTTCCACTCGTGCGCGCGCGCGCGGGCTATCAACCGCTCTTTCCACGGTACGTGTTCGTAGGGATCGCCCCGGACGTCTCGGCGCGCCCCATCGCCGGCACGCGCGGGGTGCAGTACATAGTGCATTTCGGCAGCCAACCGGCACGCGTTCCACTGGAGGTCGTACGAGACGTGCACGCTCGCATGGACGCACATGGAGTCGTTCAGCTCGAGCAGGCCGACTCACAGGACCCGCTTTTTGCCAAGCGCGCTCGCGAGCGCACGCGCGCCCTGCTCATGTTCGCCCAGGCAGGATTTCGCATCAAATCCGCGTAGTCGATCGCATGTTACGAGGCGATGACGCGCTCGTTGCCTATAGGCACCTTCGGTTGTCTATTGTGATAGTTATGGCAATCTAAGAAACGGTACGTGCTTCCCGATCTGCACAGCGAATACGTGCAGAACGCGCGGTAGCCATCGCACTCGTAATTTTCCCTTGCCGGATGATTCGTTGACGCTGCCGTTGCTAGTTGCCTTTCTCGTTGCCGCGATCGCTGCTGCAGTCATCACCCCGCTCGTCATCAGCGGCGCGAAGCGCTGGCATCTGCTGGACGCCCCCGACGAGACGCGCCATCTCCACGATCGCCCCGTGCCCCGCCTGGGCGGCGTCGCCGTGTTCATCGCGACGATGCTCGGCATCGCCAGCACGCTGGTCTACGGTCCCGCGGGCAGTGCGCTGACGCCCGAGTGGCACCGCTTCGTCATCGCACTCCTGATCGGCGGCACGGTGCTCTTCGGCGCCGGGCTGGTCGACGATATCCGCCGCATTCGCCCGGTCGCGAAGATCATCGCGCAGTGCATCGCCGCGCTGATCGTCGCCAACCTCGGCTTCCGCATCGAGATCCTCGGCATCGGCTCCTCGGTGCTGAGCCTCGGATGGCTCTCGATTCCGCTCACGGTGCTCTGGATCGTCGCCGTGACGAACGCGTTCAATCTCCTCGATGGCCTCGATGGACTCGCTACCGGAATTGCCGTCGTTGCGCTCGCGACCGTGTTCGCGGCCGCGACGGTGCTCGGCAATCTCGATGTCGCGACGGTGGCGCTGGTGCTCATCGGGGCGCTGATCGGCTTCGCGCGCTACAACTTCAGCCCCGCGCGCATCTTCCTCGGCGATTCGGGCAGCCTGTTCATTGGCTTCATGCTCGCCGTGCTGTCGATGCACGGCTCGATCAAGAGCGCGACCGCTGTGCTCGTCGCA
>JAQBQC010000335.1 GCA_028287205.1 Gemmatimonadota bacterium | reverse complement strand
CCGGCAGTGCTCATGCGCATTCGCCAGCTCGATCCGCGCAGCAAGTGTGGGGCAAGCACCACCGTAATGCAGCTCTTCAGAGTGGATGATTTGCCGGAAGATTCGCCCCGCGTGCACATGGTCTTTCACGACCGGCACGGCTGGTATTGCGAGCACGGACGGGACTGTCCCGCCGTCGCGGCGGTTCGCCGGCACCAACGGCTGGATTCTTCGGACACATAGGGTGGACTGGACATGATCTCACGACAGGAATCTTTCGAGCAGACGAGCACGACAAACGATCCATGGGCCGCGCTCGCGGCGCCGCTTCCCGCCGGAACTGTCGCATGGCGACAGGACGGCCGGGCAATCGAGCGCGATGGCAAGCACTTCGCGCGCTTCGTCGCGTATGTCGAAGCCAACACCGTTCGCGAGCGGCTGGATAGCGTCGTCCCGGGCGAATGGAATCTCACGATCGAGCTGCTTCCGCTCGTCGCGGCGACCGAAGATGCCGAGAACGGCGATGCGAACCGCTTCGCCTTCAAGGCGCGGCTTCAGATCCTCGGCATCGTGCGCGAGGATGTGGGCACCGGCAAGGACTACAAGCAGGCGTCCACCGATGCGTTCAAGCGTGCCGCGGTTCGCTTCGGCATCGGCCACGAGCTCTATCAGCTCGGCACGAACTGGGTCGAGGTCGAGAGCGGAGCGAAGGGCGCGCGACCCGTCGAGGATCCGCAGGCGGCGCACGACCGGCGCGCCGGCGCGAAGTCGAGCTCTGACTCCGCGCAGCTCTCACTGCCTACAGCGCCAACACTCTCTCTCGAGCGTGGTGTCGCCGATTTGCCGGACGTACCGGTGTGCCCGATGTGCAGCGGGCGGATGTGGGACAACCGTGTAGGCAAGCGGAACCCGAAGGCTCCTGACTTCAAGTGCCGCGACCGCCGCTGCGATGGCGTCGTCTGGCGCCTGCCCGACCGCGCGGTCTAGCGCGCGGGCGCGCGAAGGGATGCGGCGCGTGCGAACGCTGCCGGCGTAACCGAGTAGTACACGCTGTCGTGGCCGTACACGGGCCGCACCCCTTCGTAGCGCATCCCCAGCTTGTCCATCACCCGGCGCGAGGCTTCGTTCTCCGAGCTCGCGACGGCCACGATGCGATCGAGGCCGCGCTCCTCGAATCCCCACCGCACCGCGGTGCTCGCGACTTCCGTCGCGAAGCCGCATCCCCACGCTGCCTTCGCAAACGCGTATCCCACTTCGATCTCGGGTGTCCCGTTGAGCGGCTGCAACCCCGCCCATCCAATGGGCACGTCCCCGTCGCGCAGCCGCACGCTGAACATGCCGAGGTCGTGCTCCTCCCAGCATCGAACGTAACGCGCGAGCCGCTCCTGTGCCTGAGCGTAGGAGAGCGCGCCCGTGCCGATGTATCGCATGACCTCCGGGTCCGCCGCGAAGTCGGAGTACCACTCGAGGTCCGCAAGCATCATCGGCCGAAGATCGAGTCGCTCCGTGCGAAGTGTCGGCATTCCCCACCATATCGTGTGGCGCCGTAGCGGGCAAGGAAGCGGCGCGCGCCCTCGCACATCGCGGCGCCGCGTGCAAGATTGTGCGAGCGGCCTCCTTCCTTCTCCCCACACATTCGCCTCATGCTGATCCGACTCATACTCGTGGCATTCCTCGCGTGCGCACTGTTCGCGCCCTCACAGGCGTCCGCGCAGGATGCGGATGCCAATCTCGCGCGGGCCAGGCGCATTCTGCGCACCACGCCGTTGGTCGATGGACACAACGATCTCGCATGGCGCATTCGCGAGGACAAGCTCGCGCCCCGTGACGCCGAGGCGTACGATCTGCGCAAGACGACGCCGGGGCACACGGATCTCGCGCGCATGAAGGAAGGCATGGTCGGCGCGCAATTCTGGTCGGTCTACATCCCCGGCGAGATCAGGGACTCCGGGTACGCGCGCGTGCAGCTCGAGGAGATCGACATCGCGCGCCGCTTCATCGCGCGGTATCCCGAGCGCCTCGCGTTTGCGACGCGCGCCTCCGACATCCGCACGGACTTCGCGAAGGGCAAGGTCGCCTCCTTCCTCGGCATGGAAGGCGGCCACGCCATCGAGAACTCACTCGGCGCTCTGCGCGCGTACTACGATCTGGGCGTGCGCTACATGACCCTCACCCACAACGTGACGCTGGATTGGGCCGACGCGGCGCTCGATGTGCCGACCCACGGCGGACTCACCCCGTTCGGCAAGGAGGTCGTGAGGGAGATGAACCGGCTCGGGATGCTCGTCGATCTCGCGCACGTCTCACCCGCAACGATGAGCGCCGCGCTCGACGTGAGCGAAGCGCCCGTGATCTTCTCGCATTCCGGCGCGCGCGCGCTGGTGGATCATAAGCGCAACGTCCCCGATTCGATTCTTGCGCGACTGCCGAAGAACGGTGGGATCGTCATGGTGCCGTTCGTCAACAGCTTCGTGTCGGCGGACGTGTACGCGAGGGATGTGGCACAGGAAGCGGCCAGGAACAGTGCGGCGCAGAAATTCCCGAATGACACCGCTGCGATCGAGCGCGAGATGGGTGCGTGGCGCGCGGGCCATCCGGTCGTGCGCGCATCGATCGCGCAGGTTGCCGACCACATCGAGCACGTGCGGAAGATCGCGGGGATCGACCACGTCGGCATCGGCAGCGACTTCGACGGAATCGAGGACGTCATTCCCGGGCTCGAGAACGTTTCGAGATTTCCGTATCTGCTGGCGGAGCTCGCACGGCGCGGATGGTCTGACGCCGATCTGCGGAAAGTGGCAGGCGAGAACTTCATCCGCGTCTTCACGCAGGCCGAGGTCGTGTCTGCCCGGCTGCGGAAGGAGCGCGGCCCCTCGACAGCGACGATCGATGCTCAGGGCGGCAGCGTGACTCCCTAGCGAGCTCGTGGTCGCGCGCGAGGCTCGCGAAGCGCTAGCGCGGCCGATCCATGATCGAGAGGAGCGAGATGTCGGTGAGCTCGGTCCATCCCACTGGAAACTTCCAGAAGCGACGGCAGATGTGCCCGCCGTCGAAGATCAGGCACGAGTCGGCTTCGGCTCCAGGAACGTCGTGCGCGAGCGCTTCGCGAACGCGCCAGCGGGTACCATCCTCGGAATAAACCAGTCGTTGCACGAGCGTTTCGAGCTTCGGTTGAGCCATCAGAACCTTGCGTCGTCAATCGCCCGCTTTCCCGCATCCGTACTGCACGCGACTTCGTCACGTCACAAATGTTCGGAAGAGTACAATGCAAGAATAAGGCGCACTTTGGCGCTACGCGTCAGATCGGTGGAACAACCGGGCTGTAGTACTCCTCGACGGCCATAGAGATCAGTTGGTTGAGCGTGCCTGCTCTGTCCGGTTGGGCCAGAAGCTGACGCCCCTCTGGTAGCGCCGCGCACGCGTCCTTGATCAAAACGAGTAGCTGCTCCGCGTGCAGCTGATGTCGCCGTGCGTGCGCACCGATCGTGCGCAGGTTCTCCCGGAGTCCCGATTGCTCGATTGGGCAGCCGGCCAGCACGCGCCGGAGGTCCGTGCGCAACGTCAACTTGATGACGGCGCGAAGTGCCGCGGTGGGATCGGAGCGCGCCGACGTGTCGAGTTTGCCAGCGTCGTCCGAAAGATCGTAGTCGTTGTCTGTCATCAGCACCATCCCTGCCGTCAGCGCGCTGATCATCGCGGGGAACGGCCGTGTGTCGTCAATTGCCGAGCAGTCGCTCGTAATTCTTGCGCGTCACCTCGTAGCACGAGCACGCGACGGCCTCGAGACCGGCGCGGTCGAGAACCGTGACCTTGCCTCGCGTGTAGCGAATGAGCCCCGCGCGCTGCAACACGCCTGCCGCAAGCGTGACGGCCGGCCGATGCACGCCGAGCATGTACGAGAGGAACTCGTGCGTGAGCGTGAACGGCTCCATCCGCATCCGATCGTGCGTCATGAGCAGCCATCGCGCGCAGCGCGATTCGAGCGTGTGCAGCCGGTTGCACGCGACCGACTGCGCCGCCTGGTTGAACAGCGCAAGCGAGTGTCGATTGAGCAGGCGCTCGAACACCGGGTTTCCATCGAGCGACTGCTGAAAAATTGCTGCTTGCATTCGAAAGGAGCTTCCGGTGAGCTGCACGAATGCGCGCGTCGGCATGCGGTCGTCGTCCAGCAGCAGTGGCAATCCCGCGAAGCCCTCGAAGCCGATGGTGCCCACCTCTACTGCACCCTCTTCCATCACGTTCACCATCGACACGCATCCGCTCGTCGGGAAGTAGACGTGAGAGATCGGGCTATCTGCTTCGTACAACACCGTGTTCACAGGGAGCGCGAACGGTTCGAGATCGGCGGCCAGGCGGCTGAGCTCTGCCGACGGAAGGGCGCCAAGGATGCGATTTCGCGACGGCGCGTCTTCGACGGTCTCGATTGCACTGGCGTTGCGTACTGCCATCTCGGGATGACTCCTCAAGAGCGACGCATCTCGTTCGGCTTCCGTCGCACGCTCGGAGTCGTCTGCAAGCGAAGCGGTGCGACAAGAGAAAAACGGGTGGCGAGTGCCACCGCGAATCGCTGCGAAGAAAGGATCGCAGCGGCTCGGGCTCAATAATAGCAGACGCGGGCTAAAATGCAGCCCGCCTAGGAGTTACGCGATTATTAGCGTATTCTATTGTACATAATCCGAA
>JAQBQC010000303.1 GCA_028287205.1 Gemmatimonadota bacterium | reverse complement strand
TGTTGGGCCGCGATCTCCAGAAGCGAGCGTAGTCGAGTGTGTCCTCGTCCTCGTGGCGAACAGCACGCGCGACCGGAGCGAAGTAGTCACGAATTGCCCGCTCCTGCTGCGCGTTCGGCGTCGCTCGAGAGCAGCGAGGCGCTCCCGCGAGTCCCGCGACAGGCAGCCAGTCGATCACCACTCTGTCGTGCATGTCGTGAATTCGTGATGCCCGGGCGGGCACGAGCACCCACCGGTCTTCCGGGCTGCCGATCACGTCGTGATCGAGCTGCACTTCGAGGTAGCGCACCTCCAGCTCCGTGGTCTCGACGACGAGATCATCCACGGTACCGACACGTCGGCCGTCGCGGCGAGTCACTCGCCAGCCACGTATGTCCGACGACGGATCAGCGATCATGAATCCTTTCAGGTCCTTCAGGTGCGCGAGCAGTCCAGGCGCCACGTACGCATCATCGGTCCTGGGCACGATCCGCATCTTTCGCATCATAGCTCCGCCCTCCACAGTTGCGCTTCCTGCCACCGGCGGTGGCCCGCGTTGTGAAGGCTGCGGAATCATCGTGTCTGCCGCTGTCAGACAACTTCGCACCGCACGCCGGGAGAATCTGCATTGCTCGCTCACCGGCGCACCGATAGGCTGATCGAAGGCGCGCGGTACTGTTTTCTCCTCGAGGAGTACTCGTGATGACACAGGCGACTTCTGCACAGGGCATCCGGATCGTCTCGCTTCCATCGGGCAGACCTGTTCCCGCCTTGGGGCAGGGGACGTGGCACATGGCGGAAGATCCGCGACGGCGCGCGGATGAGATCGCGTCGCTGCGGCTCGGCATCGAGCTCGGCCTCACGCTCATCGATACGGCGGAGATGTACGCGGATGGCGGAGCAGAAGTGCTCGTCGGCGAAGCGATCGCAGGCAGGCGGAACGAGGTATTCCTGGTGAGCAAGGTGCTGCCGAGTCATGCAGGACGCCGACAGGCGGTTGCTGCGTGCGAGCGGAGCCTCACACGGCTGCGCACGGATCATCTGGACCTCTACCTGCTGCACTGGCGAGAAGAAACTCCGCTGTATGAAACGGTGGAGGCATTCGAGTCACTCGTGCGTGCGGGGAAGATCCTCGAGTGGGGTGTGAGCAACTTCGATGTGAGCGACATGCAGGAGCTCGCGGGGTTGGCGCCACCAACGTCGATCGCCTGCGACCAGGTGCTGTACAACCTCGCCAAGCGAGGCATTGAATGGGACTTGATGCCGTGGTGTCGCGAGCATCGCGTGCCGATCATGGCGTATTCGCCCATCGAGCAGGGCCGCGTGCTCGAGGACCACACCCTGAAGCGAATCGCCGAGCATCACGGCGTGTCGCCATCGTGCGTAGCGCTCGCGTGGGTGTTGCACCACAGCGATGTGATCGCCATCCCGAAGGCGGGGACGCCGGAGCACGTGCGAGAGAATCGCGCGTCGCTCGATGTGCAGCTCACCGCGGACGATTTGGCCGCGCTCGATCTCGCCTTTCCTCCGCCGTCAGGACCTGTGCCGCTCGAGACTCATTGATCAGTGGCGCCCCGAGGCGCAGCGAAACGGCCAGTCGCTGAAGGAGCAACTGGCCGTTCGCATTACGAGCGATTCGCGTCGCTACCCTGCACGGCGATACGTCGAGAGCGATTCTCTCCCGAGATCGGCACGTTGATCTCGAGCACGCCGTTGTCGACCCTGGCTTCGATGCGCGACTCGTCGGCACCTTCGGGCAGCACGATGGTGCGAAGGAATCCGCCGTAGGTGCGCTCGGTGCGCACGACGCCATCGTCTGCTTCGCGCCGCTCCTGCGTGCGCTCGCCGGCAATCGTGAGTAGTCCGTCATCGATCGAAATATCGATCTCATCCGGAGCGACTCCCGGAAGATCCACGCGCACGAGGAAATTGTCGGGCTGGCGAAGGACCTCCACGTCCGGCACCCACGAAGTGAGATCAGCGAGGTCTGTGGATGTGTCGCCCGCGTTCGCGGGCACCATCGATGACGAACGCTGTGATCGCGATGACGCGCCCGATCGTACTTCCCGCAGACTCTCGGCAGCGCGACTGAGATCCTCGGTCATGCGGCGCATGAGCTCCCACGGGCTCGGCGGAAGTCCCAGCCGGGCGAGTCCGGTCGTGCGCGAGCGCCTCGATGTCTGCCGGCCGGACTCGTCCGACCGCTGCCGTTGCATCCCCTCCTGAGTCCTCGGAATGCTCCGCTCGGTCTCACGCGTATCACTTTGCGATTCGCGATTGCCTCGACTCTCGGTCCCTGCGCCGCTGGTGCCGCTGGTGCCGCTGGCGCCGGCGCCCGTGTTACCATCAGACGTCGAGCGCGGAGTCGCGCCTCCGCCACTGCTTGATGATGTGCCAGCCGATGTTGCGCCAGTCGTTGATGATCCAGCCGCTGATGCACCAGCGGACTGCGGGTTTGGCTCATTTGCGCCGGATGGCGTCTGCTGTTGTCTCGTCATTCCTTCCTCCCTATCGATGAGCGCCAGGCGACGCCGACTGGCCGGCGCCGCCGTGCGAGTACTGTTTGGATGCTCAGGTCGCGGCGTATACGCCAGGATCGATCGTGAGCCGATTGTCGACTTCGGTGATGCCCGGTGCATTTCGCGCGGCTCGCTCGGCGTCGCGCCACTCCGCGTATGACCGCACGGTGCCGCGCAGGATCGCCTTGTGGCCCTCTACTTCGACGATGATGTGCTCTGCGTCGACCTGTGCTCCGCGCTGCAGAGCCTCCTTGATGCGCTGCTTGACATCCGAAGGTGCGGGCTGCTGCGCGCGTACCGTGATGAGATTCGTCACTCCTTTCACGCCCGTCAGATTGCGAACATCACGCTCCGCTGCCTCGCGCTGAAAGTACCAGTCTGCCTCACCCTCGAGCGTGACCCAGCCATTCTCGACGCGCACCGTAATGCGATCGCTCGGGACGACGATGTCCCATTTGAGGGCGTCCAGGGCCGCGCGCGCAATGTCGGGGTCCGCGCGCTGGGAGGTGGATGGCAGCTTCACCTGCAGATCGTTGGCGATGCCGCGCACTCCCTTCACCTTGCTCACGACGCGCTCTGCTCTCCACTTGTCGGCGTAACTGACGACGAAGCCGGCGAGTGTCACCACGCCATCTCGAACCGCTACGGCTATGTCGTCCTCGCGGAGCGCGGGATCCCATCGCAGCTCGTCGGTGACGTCCTTCTGAATTTCGCTATCTGAACGATGCATGACGTTCTCCTCCAGACGATTCACTTGCGGTGTGCACGCCGAGCGTCGGCGCACCCGCCTGATGAACGTGCGATTGTCGGAGCGTGTGCGGTGCCGGGATTTCCGGACGGCAGCGGTGGCATCTTCCCGACGGCAACCCTGTGCTCGCGCCGTAGTCTTCGTACAAGAGCGGCATTCAGGCCGCGGTTGCCACGTGTCAACGCCCGTGCCGATATCAACACGAGTGGGGAGCGCACCGTCGTGAACGAAACTCCGGCATCGAATCTGTCCGCGCGCGTGCACGCGCTCATCGCGCACCATCACGCGGGGGACCGGCGCGCCGCTGCGCAGCAGCTGGGCATCGAGCCCGATTCTCTAGCCGGGCTCCTCACCGGCGACTGGCGTCAATTCTCACTGGCTGCGCTCGCTGTGATCGTGCGAGTCTACGACGTCAGTCCCGCGTGGCTGCTCGCCGCGACATCCGGCGCAGACATGTCGCTGGCGCCGCGTTCGCCGGATCTGTTGCGACTTCCCCTAGCCAACGCATCACAGCCCTCACCATGACGGACGAGGGATCACGTCGGATACCACGCCAGAGGAGCACGTATGGAATCATGGATGGAGTACTGGTGGGCGATCGCGCTGCGCGCAAGCGCCGCGATCATCCTTGGAATCATTGCTTTCGCACTTCCCGGTGTCACGCTCGCTGCAATCGTACTGCTGTTCGGATTCTACGCCGTGATTGACGGAGTGCTCGCCTTGATCGCCGCATTCAAAGAGCTTCGCAATCACGGGCACTGGGGAGTGATGTTGCTGGAAGGCGTCATCGGCATCGCCGCGGGAGTCATCGCGCTCCTGTGGCCCGGAATCGGAGCATTGGCCCTGACGCTCATCGTCGCGGCGTGGGCGCTCGCGACCGGCGTTCTGGAGATCATCATGGCGGTTCGGCTGCGTCGTGTGATCAAGGGCGAGTGGCTGCTCATACTCAGCGGTGTGCTGTCGATCGCGCTCGCGATCGTGGTCGCACTCTATCCCGGTGTCGGTGCGCTGGCACTCATCTGGTGGATGGGTGCGTACGCGCTGGTGTACGGAGTCGTGATGCTGACACTCGCGCTGCGCATTCGTCACGTCGTGGCCCCCGGTGTCGTCGCTGCCGGATCGAGCACCACGACCAGGTAACTCATGCGCTCGAACAGGCGAACGAGACCCCCATACGCGATCAGCTCGACACGCGCGAGGAGATCGTTCGTGGTGTGCGAGCCGTGACCGGAGTCCTATGGACGCGCGATTCGCTGGACGACGCACGCGCGGTGCACTCCTGCCTCCGGGATATTGCTGCGCTCTCGGCGTTCCCGTCCAAGTGGACAGGGCGGCTGCCGGACGCAATCAGTGAGAGCATCCAGAATTTGCTCATGAACGTGCTTCGCTCGGAGCGCATGCTCGTTCGGCTAAACGAAAGTGGAAGCTCGCACGACCAGATGGCTGTGACGCAAGCGTTGCGCCGACACGGAAGTTCTGGTGAGCCGGCCATGCCTCCTCGCAAAGGTGATACTGCAGCTCGGAACGCGGATCCGCTGCATGCATTTCGATTTATCAGCTACCCCAGCGGAACGGGTCGCGAGACGAGCCACTTCGATAGGGGATCACTGCACGCCGACACTCCGACGAATTTGGAGACGCAACTTATGCAGGCTTCGGCCAACGAAATCGCGACGGCGCTCCGACCGCCGACCCTGGTGCGGCGAGGTGACGAGGCTGCAGGGAGTCTACAGGCGCGCGTCAGTCAGCAGGCCGCGATAGCCAAGCTCAGTCACGATGCGCTCACCGACATTCCCCTCAACGATTTGCTGCAGGAGGGGGTTCGAGTCGTGCGCGAGGGTCTCCAGGCCGATTGCAGTGAGTTGCTCGAGCTCGCTCCCGATGGCAGCTCCATGTTGCTCAGCGCGGGCTCGGGTTGGAAGCCCGGGATGATCGGAGTGACGCACGTGCCGTCCGATCCCTCGTCGCTGGCCGGGTACACCCTTCACGCCGGAGTGCCGGTGGTCATGCAGGACCTCCGCACGGAGACGCGCTTCGAGCCGTGGCGCGTGCTCCGCGAGCACGGAGTCGTGAGCAGCATCAACGCCATTCTTCACGGCAGTGATCGCCCCTTCGGTGTGCTCGGCGCGCACAGCCGCACGCGTCGCGTGTTCACTTCCGACGACGTGCACTTTCTGCAGTCGATCGCGAACCTGCTCGCCGTCGCGCTGCAACAACGCCAGGCGGAGTCCGATCGCGAGCACCTGCTCGCCCGCACGAACGCGGCGCACGCCGAGGCCGAGCGCGTGAGTCGCGACAAGACTCAGCATATCGCTTCCATGAGCCACGAGCTCCGCACGCCGCTCAATGCGATCGCGGGATACGTCGAGATGATGGAGATGGGCATCCACGGTCCACTCACCTCCGCGCAGCGATCCGATCTCGGCCGCATTCGCCACAACCAGCGCTATCTGCTGCGCCTGATCAACAGCGTGCTCACGTTCATGAAGCTCGACTCCGGGCACATCGAGTATGAGCTCGACGCGGTGTCTGTTTCCGAGATGCTCTCGGCCGTCGAGCAGACTGTTCGGCCGCTGATGCAGGCCAAGCAGCTCAAATACAGGAAGAGAAAGCCGGAGATCGAGCTGTGGGTGGTGGCTGACGGTGGCAAGCTGCAGCAGATTCTCGTGAACCTGCTCACCAACGCAACGAAGTTCACCGATCCCAAGGGAATCGTGGAAGTCGACTTCGTTGCCGATGATCGAGTAGTACGAACGCAGGTGCGCGACAGCGGGATCGGAATCCCCTCAGTCGAGCTCGAACGCGTGTTCGAGCCGTTCGTTCAGGTGAAGGACCCGAGCGGCAGAATGATCGAGGGCACGGGACTCGGTCTCGCCATCAGTCGCCAGTTTGCCGAGGGGATGCATGGCCGGCTGTTCGCCGAGAGCGAGCGAGGGAAGGGCTCGACGTTCACACTGGAGCTTCCGCGAAGCCTGTGAGCGCTATCGCGGCGGGCCGAGTATGCCCGCGTCGATCGCGAAGCGAACGTAGTGTGTGCGATGCGCGAGCCCGAGTTTCTCTTCCACGCGGCGCTTGTACGCAT
>JAQBQC010000297.1 GCA_028287205.1 Gemmatimonadota bacterium | reverse complement strand
GTGCCGGCACGTTCAAGCCGGACGACGTGGAGCACCCTGCCGATCACGTCATGCACGAGGAGTCGTACGCGCTTCCGCTGCGCACCGCGGAAATCCTGAACGCCACGCGAGCCAGCGGAGGGAAAATCTGGGCGGTCGGCACGACGAGCGTTCGCACGCTGGAAAGCGCGATCGACGACGACGGAATCTTTCGCGAGAAATCGGCGGACACCCGCATCTTCATTCGCCCGCCCTACAAGTTCCGCGCGGTGGATCGGCTGATCACCAATTTTCACCTGCCCCGCTCGACCCTCATCATGCTGGTCGCGGCGTTCGGGGGGTACGATCTCACCATGCGCGCGTATCAGGAAGCAGTCGGCGAGCGGTACAGACTCTATTCCTATGGCGATGCCATGGCCATCGTTGAAGATTGAACGTGTCTCACCTCGCATCATTCTCACCCACAACGTGCGAATTTTCTGGCCTGATTTGACTCCGTATCCATAGATTAGCGGATGCAGACGGCTTTTTCCCACTGATGTCGGACCTCCGAGAGCAGCTTCAGCGCACTCTTGGCGCAAGCTACACCATCGAGCGCGAGCTCGGCGGCGGGGGCATGTCGCGCGTGTTTGTGGCCGAGGAGACGTCGCTTGGCAGAAAGGTGGTGGTGAAGGTGCTGCCCCCCGACCTCGCCGCCACCGTCAACGTCGAGCGATTCCGCCGCGAGATCCAACTCGCGGCGAGGCTGCAGCATCCCCACATAGTTCCGGTGCTTAGCTCCGGAGTGAGCGACGGACTTCCATTCTACACCATGCCCTTCATCGAAGGGGAATCGCTGCGCACACGGCTCTCTCGCGTTGGGCGCCTCGATGTCGATGAATCGACCAGGATTCTCCGCGATGTGCTTGCCGCGCTCTCATACGCTCACGAGCACGGCGTGGTACACCGCGACATCAAGCCGGAGAACATTCTTCTTACGGGGCCGTTCGCGGTGGTGACCGACTTTGGCGTCGCCAAGGCGCTGAGCGCCTCTACGAATGCAGGCACTCTCGTAACGACGGTAGGCGTGGTGCTGGGGACCCCTGCCTACATGGCGCCAGAGCAGGCGGCCGGCGATCCGGCGGCAAATCACCGCGCCGACATCTATTCTGCTGGTGCGGTTGCCTACGAGATGCTCTCCGGCGAGCGACTCTTTGCGGACCGCCCCGCACACGCGATAATGGCGGCGCATGCGATCGACGTTCCGGCCTCGCTCACCGGGAAGGCCCGCGGAATTCCTCCCGCGTTGGCGGACCTGATTGCAAAATGCCTCGAGAAAGATCCGGCCCGTAGGCCACAGACGGAGCAGGAAGTCCTGCAGTCGCTCGACGCAATCCGTCAGGGAGCCGGCCGACGCGGATTCCGGATTCCACCCCTGCTCGCCTCGGGACGCTCAGGGAGAAAGCGCGCACCACTTCGCATTCTCGCGGCGCTTCTCGCGCTAGCACTGTTATACGGCGGCTATAGACTTACGGCACAGCGCACCCCCACCGACACGAATGTCGCTCAGCCGAAGGCAGCGCTCACCATTGCCGTTCTCCCTTTCGAGAACATGAGTGGTTCCCGGGAGAACGAATATTTTTCTGACGGGATGACGGACGAGCTGATACAGGCTCTCGGCACGGTAAAAGGACTCGAGGTTGCCGCGCGAACTTCGTCCTTCGCGGTGAAGGGAAAGAATCTCACGGTCCAGGAGATTGGGGAAAAGCTGCACGTCTCCCACGTAATCGATGGCAGCGTGAGGGGCTCGAGCAAACGGCTGCGGGTCTCGGCAGCGCTAATCAGTACCGGAAACGGATACCGGGTCTGGTCGGAGACTTACGACCGTGAACCGAAGGATGTGTTTAAGGTACAGGATGACATCGCGCAGTCGATTGTCAGCGCATTGAGATCGACTCTCGGCAACACGCAGCCCGCGTCAGGCGCGCATCGGATGCCTCGTGACCTCGCGACCTACGATCTGTACCTGAAAGGCCGCTACTTCTGGAACAAGAGAACGTCCGCGGGCCTGCAAACCGCCGCCAATTACTTCGAGCAGGCGATTGCACGTGACACGACCTACGCGCTCGCCTACGCCGGGCTCTCCGATTCCTACGCGGTACTTGCGGCGTTCGGGTACCTCGAGCCGAAGCAAGCGTACGCCAAGGCGAAGCCTGCGGCGCTGAAAGCTATCGCTCTCGACAGCACTCTTGCCGAAGCTCATACATCATTGGGTTTCACCCATCTTTATTACGATCTCGATCCAGCTTCCGCAAAGCGCGAGTTCGATCGGGCTATCGCGTTTGATCCACGTTACGCAACCGCGCATCTGTTCAATGCCTGGTATTACCTGGTGACGGGTCAATTCGACAAAGCGATCCACGAAGTGGAGATCGCCCGCGACATCGAGCCGCTATCGCTCATCATCAACACGCGACTTGGCACAACGGAACGCTACGCCGGCCGGTACGATGAAGCAGAGAAACAGCTTCGGAAGACCCTCGAGCTGGACGCGAATTTTCCGGTCGCTCTCGATGAGCTGGCCCGAATCCTCGCATCGCGCGGAGATTACAAGGATGCGAGCGTCAACGGGCAGCGCGCCGCAGACCTCGGGTACGTGCACGGAACCGGAATACTGGGCTATTCCCTCGCCATGAGCGGCAATCGCGCCAGCGCTGAGCGCATTGTCAACGCCCTCATCGCCAAGAGCAAGTCGGAGTATGTTGCACCGTTCGACATTGGCATGATTTACACGGGGCTGGGGAATGACTCAGCGGCGATTGAATGGTTGTCGCGCTGCAAGGAGGTCCGCGACCATGAAGCTTCGCACCTGCGATTCGATCCCCTCCTCAAGCGTTTGCGGCGGGTTCCTCGCTTCGTCGCGATCACGTCGACGATCTCATAGCTCGCTCGACCGCGGCCGCGGTCAGATAGCCCCTATGTTGTACTTCGCGCCGAGATAAATGGTGCGCCCGTAATACTCCCGCTGGATCGCGTAGTCGTGTTTCGGCGTTCCCGCAAAAAATCCGAATACCGCGTTGTTCAGATTCAGTCCCTGCAGCTGGATCTGGACGCGCGGGCTGAAGTTGTAGATCACTGATCCGTCCAGCTGTGAGTGCGCATAGAAATAGGTATCGCCACTCGGAGAGGCGCTTCCGTCGCCGTAGCTGGTGATGTTCGCGCCCTGGTACGCCCAACCCAGTCGCCCCGATAGCGCCGAGTAATCGTACGTCAGCGCGGCATTGGCAAGATTGGGTGATTGCCTCTGGAGAGGCGCGTACCGCCCCGCGGCGGGATCTATGAGCGCGCGCGATTCGACGTGAGTGAAGTTCGCGTCGAAGCCAAGTCCCGCCCACGCACCGGGAAGGAACACGAGGCGTTGTACCCATTCGCCCTCGAAGCCGAGCAGATGCCCGTTGCCTCCGTTTTCCGGGCGGGTGCCGAGCTGGCCAACGAACGATGGAATCGGTCCGGTATACCGGAAGGTCTGGTTGAAAATGAAATCAGTGAGCTGTTTGTAGAAAACGCCTCCTGAAAGGACACCCACTGACGGGAAGAAGTGCTCGACGAGAGCATCGTAGTTCCACGCGTGCTGCGGCTTGAGGTTCGGATTGCCAGCGGTGAGAGCCGACGGATCGGACTGGCTCGCGCCGAGTGTCCCCTGCAGTGAAGGAGCGAGCGACGAATAATCGGGCCTCGCGATTCCACGCGTCACTGCAAA
>JAQBQC010000278.1 GCA_028287205.1 Gemmatimonadota bacterium | reverse complement strand
AATTCGCGCGTCTGCACGTAGGCGATCACGGAGACCGCGATCGAGATTCCGATTCCGATGAGACTCAACATGCGGGCTCCTGGTGAAGGCGGGTACAGAATGCCTTACGAGTGCCGCGTGCGTTGTGTTTCGCGCCGAAGCGGCGCGCGCCAAGTCAGGGCGCGAAGCTGAACGTCAGGAGCTTGGCGCCGGCGGTGACCGACGGATCGCTCGACGCGAACGTCCAGTCGTGCGCGAGCGCACGCACGCACGACTCGACTTCGCCGGCGCTGATCCCCTGCCAGCTGCGCTTGGTGACGACGGCATCCTGCACGCCGCCGTCGCTCGTGATCGAGAGCTTGACCGTGATCTCACCCTTGAGATCCGGATTGTACTTGAGCCCGAGCTGCGTGTAGCAGTACTGCGCCTGCTTGTCACGATCGCCAAGGAGCGCTCCGGGCACGGTGAACGGGCCGAGCGGCGTGTGGATGAGCTTGTCCGAGGGCACGTCGGGGCGCGCCGGCACCGCGGTTTTGGGCGCGGGCCCGGCGGACACGACGGGCGCGACAGGCGGTGATACAACCGGTACGGGTGAGACAACCGAAACGGGCGAGACGACCACTGCCGCCGGAGCCGGCGCGGGCACCACGGCCGGCTCATCGGCCACCGGCTTCGCCAGCGCGCGCGAGCTCGCGCGCTGCGGAATCGCCGGGACTGGCAACGGCAGTATGTCCACCCGACTCGCGAGCATCATCACCGGCTCAGTCGGCGTCGGCAGCACGAGCTCGGGCGCGGCGTCCGCGGTGGACGAGCCCATGGTGCTCGCAGGCGCGGGCAATGGAACCGAGGCGGGCTTCTCCGCAATCGTCGGCACCGTGGGCGGCACGTCCGCTGCCGGCGCGGCGATGTGCATCGGCATGCTCGCCATGATAGTAGGCGGCGGCACCGACAGCTCGCGTGTGACGTGGGCCGCCGAGTCGAGCATCGCAATGAAGTCGCGCGCGGTCGCCTCCGCCATCTTGATCGGATCCTCGCCACTCACGAGCAGCCGGAGACCCGAGAACGTGCCGCCCACGCGCCGCATCATGGTGACATCCGTGCCGAGCGCGCTGCCTCGGAGCTGTGCGTCCGCCACGGTGGAGTCGTCCGGCGACGCTGGCGTAACTGCCCGGACGCTATCGATCCACTGTTGCAGCTTCGCCGCATCCATTTCGTGCGCCTTGGCGAAGGCGTCGCGGAATCCGCGTCCGACGAACAGCTCGACGACCTTCGCATTCGTGCCACGCACCCACACGAGATAGCCGCCGACCGACACCGAGCCGGTCTCGCGAAAGGTCGTTTGTGCACGCGCGCTCGCGGCCGACACGAGCAGCAGCCCCGTACACGCGATCGCGATGCGAATTCGTCCTCTCATGCTACTCCTATGGGCTCTCACCGGCACACGCTTCCTACCTGTGGATGGACCTCCGGCGAGACGCGCACGCAACAGCAGTCACAATGCGTTACATGGCTCATTGCGTTACAACCTCCGGCAAAAAGATTTGCACGAGGCTTGCGATATCCCCATTATCGGGGGGATTCACCCGAACTCGGAGTGTTGGTGGAAGTCGGAAATCTCGTGTTTACCTGGATCTCGCTGATCGCGGGCGGAATCGGGGCGCTCGTTGGCGCCTCGATTTCTTCGCTCGTGTGGGCACGTCGTGCGCGCCAAACGCGCCAGGACTTTTCCTACTCGATGCGCAAGCGCGCTGCGCAGTCGGAAAAGCTGCGCGACCAATTCGGCGAGCTGCAGGAGAAGCTGCGCCACTACGATGAGCAGACGATCGAGCTCACCGCCGCTCGGCGCGACCTCGCCGCGCTGCGCGTGGAGCTCGAGCACGCGCGCGCAACGCTCGACGACACGCAGCGTGCGCTCGAGTCCGCGCGCGCCGATGTCGCCGACGCGGAGGCGCGCCTCAACTCGCAGCTCGAGTCCGAGCGCATGGAAAGCGCGGAGCGCCGCCATCACGTCGAGTCCGAGCTGGCCGGCGCGCGTGATGCGATGCTCACGCTGCAGGACGACCTCACCACGGCACGCGCGAATGCGCAGCGCACGATCGAGCGTCTCGAAATGGATCTCGATGCAACGCGCGTGCTGCTCAACCAGTCGTCCGACGCGCTTCGCACCGAACGCGAAGCCGCGGCGTCGCTGCGCGACGAGCTGCGCGCGCAGATCGCGACCATCGACTGGGACCGGCAGCGCGCCGAGATCGAGCTACAGGAGGTACGGCGCGAGATGGCCGACAAGGTCGGCGCCACGCAGCCGTACGTCGCGCTGATGCGCGAGCAATATCTGCTCGCGGCCGCCGAGCGCGACGCGATGGTGAAGGAGCTCACCATGCAGCGCGAGCGCGCCGAGGAGAACGCGCGTGCGGTCGAGAAGACGCGCGTGGAGTTCGCGATGGCGCTCGACGAGGAGCATCGCACCGCGATGGAGCTGCTCAATCGCGCATGGAGCTACGTCCAGACCTTCCCTCGCATCCCGGACTCGTGGACGCGCACGGAACGCCGGCCACCGCCGGTGCCCGACGATGCGCCGCAGCCACCGCCGCGCCGTGCCACGGAAGCAGAGACACGCATCGAGGTCGAGCCCCAGGCCGACCGCATGCCCGTTCACAGTGCCGCTGCATCTCCGGTGGATGCGCAATCCGACTACGACATCGAGGCGGAGCTGGCGGATGCGATCGCGGACGATCTCGACACGCGCAGCTTCGCGCGCAATCGCAAGCCGCGGAAGCCGATCGGAACGGTGAAGGTCGGAAACGAGACCGTCGTCGTTTGCGATGATGGATCGACGTGGCGCAGAAGCGATCGCGGGTGGCGGCAGGTCACTCCCCTGCCCGGCACGCCCGTGCAGGCGCGCGAGCCCCGGATCGAGCGCGCGGGCTAGCCTCGCCGCGCGCTCACGCGCGCGCCCGTGCTACGCGACTGCGGACAGTTGCGAGGTGCACTCCGGACAGCGCGTGGCAGCAAGCGGAATGTCCATCGTGCAGTAGGGACACGGCTTCATCTTCACCGCCGGCGGTGCATCCGGCGCGTGCACGAGTCTGTTCACCGCGCGCACGACGAGAAAGGCGCAAAAGCCGATGATCAGAAACGACACGACGTTGTTGACGAAGATCCCGTAGTTGAGCGTCGTCGCTCCCGCGGCCTTTGCGGCGGCCACCGTTGCATAGGGACCGGCGGCGGCGACGCCCTCCTTGAGCACGATGAACTTGTTCGAGAAATCGATGCCGCCGGTCGCCAACCCGATCGGCGGCATGATCACATCGTCGACGAGTGACTTCACGACGGCGCCGAACGCGACGCCGATGATCACACCGATCGCGAGATCGATGACGTTCCCGCGCAGGATGAACGCGCGAAAATCCTTCAGCATGGGCAGCTCCTGGCGAAATGGCGGGCTCGCACGCGAGCGAGCGTCGTGGCGCTGCGAAGAATGTACGCGGCATCGGGTCGACGAGCAGCCGAGCTAAGCCGTGAGAGCTTGACATTGAGCCATCTGTTTACCACCTATCGGCTCTCTCCCCGGCCTGCGTTTCCGGCCCATTCGATTCCCCTCGCGAGGATTTCATGCCCTTCAGTCGTCGTTCGTTGGCGCTCAAGCTGATGCTGAGCGCGTCCATCGTCGCACTCGCCGCCTGCTCGGAACAGGCACCGCTCGCCCCTCGCGCCGACGCCAGCCGCACGCAGGCGTCGCAGTCGAAGCTTGCCAGCATCGGCGCCACTCGCCGACTGATCGCGCTCCGCGACGGCCGCGCCGCCGCCTCCGTCATTGCGCGCATCCACGCACTCGGCGGCACGGTCACTCGCTCGCATGAAGGTGCGGGGCTCGTCGTCGCGAGCGGACTGACCGATGCAGCCGCGAAATCGCTCGCACAGCACGCCGACGTGTCGGATGTCTTGAAGGACCGCATGGTCCAGTGGGTCAAGCCGAAGGCGCTGCGCCGGGCGGCCGTGACTGCGTCGGCCGCGGCCATTGCGTCGAGACATCGCACGGGCACGCCGGACGACCAGAGCGGCGCAGTGTTCTTCGCCCAGTTTCAGTGGAACATGCGCGTGATTCGCGCATCGAATGTCTGGCTGCTGCGCGATGGGCACGGACAGGGCACGACGGTCTGTGATCTCGATAGCGGCATCGACCCGACACACCTCGACCTCGCGGGCAAGGTCGATCTGGGCATCAGCACATCGATGGTCGTGACGGAGCCCGATGTGCTCGACTACAACGGACACGGCACTTTCGTGTCGAGCCAGATCGCGACGAATGGAATCGGCATGGCGTCCGTCGCGCCGCTTGCGACGCTCTGTCAGGTGAAGGTGCTGGACAGAACGGGTCAGGGGCTGCTCTCCGATGCGATCGCCGGTGTCATCTATGCGACGGACGCGAAGGCCGACGTCATCAACATGAGCTTCGGCGCGTACTTCACGACGACGGATCCCGACTTCGAGCAGGTGGTGGATGATTTCCAGCGCGCCGTCAACTACGCGCACAAGCATGGCGTGACGCTCGTCGCGTCCGCGGGGAACGGAGACTCGCTCGGCGTCGGTATCAACCTCGCCACCGACGCGCGAAGCCTGCTCCAGATTCCCGCGCAGCTCAAGAACGTCATCAGCGTGGGCGCAACTGCACCGCACGCGCAGCAGCCGGGCACCTTCGACGATATCGCGACGTACTCGAACTACGGGTATCCGGGTGTTGACGTGTTCGCGCCGGGCGGCGATTTCGTGCAGGGCGATGTGATCGAAGACCTCGTCCTCGGCGCGTGCAGCAGCTTCTCGGATCCGGGATGCGCAGGTGGCCAGACATATTCGCTCGGCGCCGGGACGAGCTACGCGTCCCCACTCGTCGCGGGTGAAGCCGCGGTGATCGAGTCGGACACGCCGGGCACCAGGGCGACTCTCGACAACTGCATCATTCGGAGCTCCGATCTGCTGAGCCGGCACGTGCCGGATCGCATTTTCGGATTCGGGCGCGTCGACGTGCTCGGCGGCATTCACTGCCGGCGCATCGATTGAGGACGGCGTGAGCGCGGATGAGCAGCGAGCTCGTCCGCGCCTGACGTCTTTTTTCTCGCGTCACCACGGATCGGCGCTGAGAGACGGACTCGAGGCATGGAGCGTGCACCCGTCTGCTTTACTGTTCATGAGCGGTCGCAGTTCTCCTATGGCCAGTGCTGCGCCGCGCACGCTGACACACCGGGCCACGGAGCACACCCATGCCACTTAAAAACGCCGAGGTCGTCTCGGTCCTGAACGACTTGATCGAGACCTGTGAAGACGGAATCCATGGGTTCAAGACCGCGAGCGAATCGGTCGAGAATCCGAGCGCCAAGGCGCTGTTCGCGTCGAGGCTTCCGAACATCCAGCGCGGCATGGCCGAGTTGAAGGCGGAAGTGCGTCGGCTCGGCGGCGATCCCGACAAGTCGGGCACGGTCGCGGGCGCCATGCATCGCGGATGGATCAATCTGAAGGCAGCGGTCACGGGGAAGAACGAGGAGGCGATCGTCGCGGAGTGCGAGCGCGGCGAGGAGCACGCGGCGCACGTGTACGAGGACGCGTTGCAGAAGGACCTCCCTATCGACACGCGCGCTATCGTCGAGCGCCAGTACCGCGGCGTCATCGAGAACCTCGAGCGCGTGCGTGCGCTGAGTCCCGACCGCGCGCGGGCAACGGCCAGCGGCACTTCGGGCGCGTCGACCACACGTACGACGGACGGGGACATTCGCCCTTCGGCATGATCACCTGATCGGGTGACAGCCGGCAGCGTGCCCGCATCGTGAGCGACTTCGCGATGCGGGCACGGTCACATCGCCTCTTGCCACCCGGCGTCACGGAATGTATTTCGAACATTCCCCCGTCGCCGAGGCTCAGTTGTCGCTCCGTATCATTCGCCGTCACTTCAAATACGTGACGACGCGGTTTGCGCGTGTCGCGCTCCTCTCGATCCTCTCCGCGGCTCCGCTCGCGGCGCAGAAAATCACCTATCCTGGCTCGATCACCGAAGACACGGTTGCGTGGCGCGGACTGCGCTGGCGCGATATAGGAATCTTTCGCGGCGGTCGAAGCATCGCGGTCGCGGGCTCGGCGAAGCGCCCGTTCGAGTACTGGATGGGGACCACCGGCGGCGGCGTGTTCAAGACGACCGACGGCGGCAACAGCTGGTCTCCCGCGAGCGACGGGTACTTCGGCGGCACCATCGGCTCGATCGCGGTGAGCGAGTCTGATCCCGATGTGGTGTACGTCGGCACCGGCGAGCACGCGATCCGCGGCAACGTCTCGCACGGCGATGGGATGTTCAAGTCGACGAACGCCGGCAAGACCTGGAGCTATGCCGGACTGGCGGCCACTCAGCAGATTGCTCGCGTCCGCATCCATCCCACGAATCCGGACGTCGTGTGGGTGGCGGCGTGCGGGCACGTGTACGGTCCGAACGCGGATCGCGGCGTCTACAAGACGACCGACGGCGGAAAGAGCTGGCGGAAGGTGCTCTTCCGCAACGACTCGACGGGCGCGGCCGATCTCGCGCTGGATCCGTCGAATCCGGACATCCTCTATGCGACGTTCTGGGAGGCGTATCGAAAGCCGTGGCTGTTGTCGTCAGGCGGCGCGGGCTCGAGCATGTACAAGAGCACGGACGGCGGCGAGCACTGGACGGAGCTCACGCACAACAAGGGACTTCCGCCCGGAGTGCTGGGACGCATCGGACTCGACGTCTCGCGCGCGAAGCCGTCGCTCGTGTGGGCGCTGATCGAGGCGGATTCCGGCGGACTCTATCGCTCGGACGACGCGGGCGCGACGTGGCGATTCGTGAACGGCGACCATCGCATACGCGAGCGCGCCTGGTATTACACGCGCATCATGGCGGATCCCGCCGACACCAACCTGATCTACGCGCCGAACGTGTCGCTCATGAAGAGCACGGACGGCGGGAAGCATTTCGTGAAGCTCGCGGAGCCGCATGGCGACAACCACGACATGTGGATCGCGCCCAACGACGGCGCGCGGATGATTCAGTCGAGCGACGGCGGCGCGAGCGTTTCGTACACGCGCGGCGAGACGTGGACGGACCAGGACTTTTCGACGGCGCAGTTCTATCACGTCGCGACGACGAATCACTTTCCGTATCGCGTGTGCGGCGCACAGCAGGACAACTCCGGCGTGTGCGGCCCCAGTCGCTTCGCGGGCGGCATTCCGCGAAGCGAGTGGTACGACGTGAGCGGAGAGGCCGGCTTCGTGCAGGCGCGCCCGGACGATCCCGACATCACGTACGGCGGGGACAACAGCGGCTTCATCGGACGGCTCGATCATCGCACGGGATTCTTCCGGCTCATCGACATCTGGCCCGAGAGTCCCGATGGCCATCCCGCGAAGGAAGCGAAGTACCGCTTTCAGTGGACCGCACCGATGCTGCTGTCGCCGCACGATCCGCACACGCTCTACGTGGGCGGCAACCGGCTCTTCCGCACACTCACGGAGGGGCAGAGCTGGACACCCATCTCGCCGGATCTCACGCGCCACGACACCGCGACGCTCGGCATCTCCGGTGGTCCGATCACGTCCGACCAGACGACGGCCGAGTACTATGCGACGATCTTCGCGCTCGCAGAATCGCCGCTGGTGAAGGGCGAGCTGTGGGCAGGATCCGACGACGGCTTGATGCACCTGTCGCGCGATGCCGGCGTGACGTGGAGTGACATCACGCCGAAACAGCTCGGCGACTTCACGCGCATCTCGAGCATCGAGCCCAGCCACTTTGCGCGCGGCACGGCGTACGTGGCGGTGAATCGGTATCAGCTCGAGGACATGGCGCCGTACATTTGGAAGACCACTGACTTTGGAACGAGCTGGTCGCGCATCGACGGTGGACTTCCGCCCACGGAATTCGTTCGCGTCGTTCGCGAGGATCCCGTGCGCAAGGGACTGTTGTACGCGGGCACCGAGCGCGGCGTGTGGGTGAGCTTCGACGACGGCGCGTCGTGGAAATCGCTTCGCCGCAATCTGCCGATCGTTCCGGTACACGATCTCGCGATCAAGGACGGCGATCTCGTTGCCGCCACGCACGGCCGCGGCTTCTGGATTCTCGACGACATCTCTCCGCTGCGGCAGATGAGCGCGCAGACGGCGAGCGCACCCGCGCATCTCTTCAAGCCGAAGGACGCGTGGCGAGTGATCTGGGGGAACCCGGAGGAGCCCGATGCAGCTCGTCCAGTCGGATTGAATCCGCCGGATGGGGCGATGATCTACTATTCGCTCGCCGAGCCGCGCCAGCTCGTGACCGTCGACATTCTCGATGCGCGGCATCATCTCATCAGGACGTTCTCGAGCGTGCAGGACTCGCTCTCGCGCGTGGACAGTGTGCGCGCGGACAGCGTGCATCACTTCGAGGTCGACAGCACGCGTCGCCTGCGCAACGATTCACTCGCGAAAGCCGGCAAACAGCCCGACACCTCCAAAGTGGTCTACGGCGGCGAGGAGTCCGGGCTCGGAGCCGAGGAAAAGCCATGGCCGCAGCGCGTGCCTCCCGCGCCCCGTGCGCCCGACAAGCAAGGGCTCAATCGCTTCGCCTGGAACCTGCGGTATCCCGAGGTCCAGGGATTCGCGGGCATGATGGACATTCTCACGAGCGGCCCGATCGCTCTGCCCGGTCGCTACTGGGTGCGGCTGCACGTCGGGAGTTACGTGGACTCGGCGAGCTTCCTGCTCAAGGAAGATCCGCGTGTGAAAGCCACGCCAGCCGACGTTGCGGCGCAGTTCGCGTTTCTCCAGCAGATTCGCGATACGGTGAACGCGGGAACGATGGCGATCATCACGATCCGCAACGTGCGCGCACAGCTCGATGATCGGCTGGCGTCCGTGCATGGCAAGGACAGCACCTCGCTCGCCGCCGTTGCCGGAGAGCTGCGCGATTCCCTCTCGGCCGCCGAGCGGCGCCTGTATCAGGTGCATCTGCGCGCGGACGAGGATGCGCTCAACTACCCGGCCGCCGTCGTCGAGCGCATCAGCGCGCTCACCGCGCACGTGTCGGCCACGAGCGCGCGCCCAACCGATCAGCAGGCAGGCGTGTTCCGGCAGTTCGCGCCGATTTTGCAGCGGAATCTGGTGGCGTACAAGCGCGTGCTCGCCGTGGAGATTCCGAAGGTGAACGAAAAGCTTCAGCAGCTCGGCAAGCCACCGATTCTTCCGCGGGCGAAAGAGCTCCGCCCGCCCAAGACGGTGGCCTCGATACAGCGCACGAAGTAGCTCCGCGAGCACGACGGGCGGGCGCGCACCTCGGCGCCCGCCCGTCGTGCACCCGCGATTCTATCGCGGTGGCGCGTCCGGAAAGAGGCTCGTCATCACCGCGTCTGCAATCACGGAGCGCAGCATCCCGAACTTCGGTGTGTCGCGCGTCGGGTTCACGCGATTCGTCAGCAGCACGATGACGATGTCGCGCGTGGGGTCGATCCAGATCGACGTGCCGGTGTATCCCGTGTGCCCGAAGCTCTGCGCCGACATGTAGTGTCCCGCAGACGAATTCTCGGATGGCGTGTCCCAGCCGAGCGCGCGCGATGAGCCCTCGGGCTGATTCTGGCGCACGGTCCATGTCGCGAGCTCGGTAGGCGGCTGGAGCGCACCCGGATAGATGTGGCCCACCGCGCCAGCAAGTACCCACTCGCCGAATCGAAGCAGGTCGTCGGCGTCGCTGAACAACCCCGCGTGTCCGGACACACCATCGAGGCGCCACGCGTTCTCGTCGTGCACCTCGCCGCGTAGTGCCGTGGTCGGGCGTCCGGGCACCGTCTCGATCTCGGTGGATGCGATCTCGGCGCGCCACTCACGCGGCGGGAGATAGCGCATGCGCGTGAATGCGAGCGGTCGCGCTACACGATTGGCGAAGAGATCGTCGAGCCGCTGGTGGTACTGGTGCTCGATGATCGTGCCGAGCGTGATTGCGCTCAGGTCGGAGTAGACCATGCGCGCGCCGGGGACGGTGTCGAGATTCGCGCCGAGCGCCTCTTCGAGCGCCGCATCTCTGCTTCCGGGATGCTGCCAGAGCGGCGGAACCGGATCCGGCGGCAGTCCACTGGCGTGCAGTAGCAGATCGCGCACGAGCACGCGTCGCTTCTCGCCGCTTCCGCGGGCGAATTCGGGAAGGTAGTGCACCACGGGCGTGTCGAGCTCGATGCGATGCTCGTGCACCGCCATCATCGCCAGCGTCGTGAGCGCGATGACCTTGGTGAGCGATGCCATGTCGTAGAGCGTGCGACCGTCCGGCGGCTGCGAATCATCAACGGCGAGCCGTCCGATGGAATGCTCGAAGTGCCGGCCGCCGAGCGACACCGCGAGCACGGCACCCGGCGCGGCGCCCGCGGCGATCGCGGAGTCGAGAGCGCGCGCGGCCGGGGCGAGCTGCATCGAGAGGGCGGCATCGACGGGGTTGTGAACCGTACGCGGAAGCGCGACGTGCGCGCACGAGGTGACGGCGGCGAACAATCCGGCGCTTCCGATGGGCACGAGGCGCCCGAAAAGATGTCGCATCGCAAAAAAGCTAACGCGCGGCCGTGCTCCGCTGCGAGCGGCCGCGGATGCAAA
>JAQBQC010000268.1 GCA_028287205.1 Gemmatimonadota bacterium | reverse complement strand
GAGGGAGAGAGTCTCCGCGACCGGCTCGCGCGTGAGCATCAGCTGCCCATCGAAGACGCGCTGGGAATTGCGCGCGAAGTGGCGCGCGCGCTCGACTACGCGCACCGACATGGCGTCGTCCACCGCGATGTGAAGCCCGAGAACATTCTCCTCACCGACGGTCAGGCGCTGGTCGCCGACTTCGGGATCGCGCGCGCACTCGGCGGCGGCGACGCCGAGATCGCACACGGACTGACCGATTCCGGGATCGCGGTCGGGACTCCGCGATACATGAGCCCCGAGCAGGCGAGCGGCGAGCGCACCATCGATGCGCGCACCGATGTCTATAGTCTCGGCGCGGTGCTGTACGAGATGCTCGCAGGCGAGCCGCCCTTCACGGGTCCCACGACGCAGAGCATCGTCGCGAAGATGATGTCGGGCGAGGCCCCGTCGGTCCGTCGCGCGCGGCCGACGGTGCCCACGGCAGTCGACGCGGCGCTCCGGACGGCGCTCGCGCCAGCGCCCGCCGACAGGTACGCGAGCGCGGCCACCTTCGCCGCAGCGCTCGATGCCGCGGAACGGACCGCACGCGCCCCAGCGGAAACGCACACGCGCCGCGTGCGCCGCCCGTCGGTGGTTGCATCGGCGCTCACGCTGGGCTTCCTCGCGGGACTCGGCATGCTCTTCGCCTGGCGCTCGCACGACTCGGGAAGCGCCGCTCCCGGCACAGCGACGCTCGCCGTTCTTCCGTTCGAGAATCTGGGCGATTCGGCCGACGCCTACTTCGCCGATGGCGTGACGGACGCGGTGCGCGACAAGCTCGCGGGACTGCCCGGCCTCCAGGTCATCGCTCGCGCGAGCTCCGCGCAGTATCAGCACGCGACCAAGGGCCCGCGGGAAATTGGGCGGGAGCTCGGAGTGAAGTACCTGCTCACGGGCACGGTGCGTTGGGCGAAAGGGCCCGGTGGCTCGAGCCGCGTGCAGGTGCGGCCGGAGCTGATCGAAGCGGCAAGTGCGGCGGAAAAATGGGGCGAGCCTTTCGACGCCGCGCTCACGGATGTCTTCCAGGTGCAGGCGGACGTCGCGGGCAAGGTCGCCCACGCACTCGGCGTCGCGCTCAATGCGGGCGAGCAGCAGACCATGTCCGAGCGTCCGACCGCGAATCTCGAAGCCTACGACGCGTATCTGCGGGGCGAAGCCATCGAGGCCAAGGCGCCCAATGAGCCCGCGACGCTCCGCCGAGCGGTCCAATCATACGAACGGGCGGTGGCGCTCGACTCCTCGTTCGCCCTGGCGTGGGCAGCGCTCGGCAGGGTGCACGCCGTCATTTACTACGATGGGGTACCCACAGCGGCCGACTCGGCGGCGAGCCAGCACGCGGCCGCGCGCGCTCTCGCGCTCGCTCCGCAGCTACCGGAAGCACACTTCGCGATGGGTAGCTATGACGGGTATGCGCTCCGAGACTTCGCGCGCGCGCTCGGCGAGTTCGAAGCTGCCCTCCGCGAGGCCCCGCGCAGCGCGATCCTCCTGAGTGGGGCCGCTCGGGCCGAACGGGCCCTCGGCCGCTGGGATGCCGCCGTCGCACATTACCGCGATGCCGCACGACTCGACCCCCGGTCGGTCGCAATCGCACTGGAGCTCGGGCGCACGTACCTCTGGCTTCGCCGCCTTCCGGAAGCACGGGCGTCTCTCGATCGCGGTCTGGCCATCTCGCCGGGCAATCTCTCGACCGTCGACTTGAGCACGATGATCCGGCTCGCCGCAGGCGACCTGGCCGGCGCGCACGCGCTGGTGCAGACGGCGCGCATCGATGTGGATCCCACCGTGCTCGATGCCTACCTCGCCACGTACTATGACCTTGGCTGGGCGCTGGACAGCGCCGGGCAGCGAGTGCTCGACGTGCTCACCGCCGCCGCCCTCGACGGGAACCGCGCCGAGTGGGGGCTGGTCCGTGCCGAGAGCTACTGGCAGCGCGGCGACCTGACCCGAGCGCGCGCCTACGCCGACTCGGCACGCGTGGCGTACGAGGCGCAGCTCGAGGAGACGCCCGAGGACGATCAGCTCCACGCACTTCGCGGCCTGACGTGCGCGTATCTGGGCCGGAAGGCGGAGGCGATCCAGGAGGGGGAGCGAGCCGTGGCGCTTCGACCGGTCGCGCAGGATGCGTTCAACGGCCCCTACGACCAGCACCAGCTCGTCCGGATCTACATCGCGGTCGGCGAGCCGGAGAAGGCGCTCGACATGCTGGAGCCGCTGCTCAAGATCCCGTACTATCTGACGCCGGCCTGGCTCCGAATCGACCCCAACTTCGCCCCGCTCCGGCAGAATCCCCGATTTCAGAGGCTCGTGGCCGGAAGCTGACCTCGTGTGCGCTGGTGTGCGTCGTATCTCGATTTGATGAGAAGGACGTCCGGACGCCTCGAGAATTGGCGAGCAAACGCCAAGCAATGAACCAACTCCACCTGGGAGAAAGCCAATGGCGCCGATCGATCGGCCGGAGGATGCGCCGGCGGCATTTCAGCTCGCCTGGAACGCGCACGACATGGCGGCATTCGCAGCGCTGTTTCACTCGGATGCGACTTTTGTAAATCGGTTCGCGCATTACGTGCGCGGTGTCGATGAGATAGTGGCCCTCCACCAACCCATCCACGAGACGATCTATCGCGATTCCACGCTCGAGCACGAGCTGATTGACGTCACGTCGATCGGGGATGACGCTGCGGTCGTCCATTTCTGGAGCCGCCTCCGCGCTGGTCCGGCCCACCCTAACGGTGCCCATGAAATTGATACGCTGATTTTGGCGGTGGTCACGCGACGCGAAGGCATATGGCGAATACAGGCGCTCGAAAATGTCGGTCTGACAAGTCCCCGAACTGGGGAGCCAGTCCTGCGGCGTTAACACGAATCGTCTCACGACCCACGACGCGCAGCGCGATCGTCTCCCACGATCGCAGAAGCCGTGGCGCAGCAGCTCGGGCTCATTGACTCACGCAAGGCGACGAAACAGTAGGCAAACGACGCGCGCCCGCGGACATACAGCTCCGAGAGGTGCTCACATGTGGCTCTGGCTCTCGTTTCTCGCGGTTACGTTGCTCCCTGCAACGTCGGATCCGGCAACCGGCACTCGGCCACTGGGCGAGGCGCGCACCGATTCCGCCGTGTGGGTGTTGGATGGTCACGTCATCAGGAGCAACTCGAATCAGCGACTATCAGACGCCGAAGTCTGGGTCGAGGGCGCCGCCGCACGTGCCGAGACCGAGACGGGCGGACACTTCACTCTCAGCGTGCGCATTGCCAGCGCGGATACTGTCTGGGTGCGAGCTCGCCACTACGGATTCTTCGCAGCTCGCGGCGCGATACCAGCGTCCGTTGGCAATAAGCTCGTCGTGGAGATCGGCATGGATCCGACCGTGCGCGGGTTCGACTACACAGGCTCACCGCCTCCCACGCCCGGCTACGTTCGCGTAGTACAATCGATTCCCACGGATCACTAAGTGGGCGCGTCGAAGGTACGACTCGCCCCACGCAGCTGAGAATCGCCCGCAGGTTCGTCGGAGCTCGAGCGGCAGCGCGGCATCATCACCGCCTGTCTCGCCTGCCGTTCGGCTTCGCCGCTCGAGAGCCACACAATCCGGTCACACTTGACTTCCTGGCATCTCATGGAATAAGCTCTCTGTAACTGACTGCTCTTGGGAGCCCCGCCGTGACCACTGCGTCGAGCGACATCATTCGCGGCACCGCCGACATGCTCCTCCTCAAGATCCTGGAGATCGAACCGATGCACGGGTGGGGCCTCGGGCAGGCCATGCAGCGCCTCTCGCGCGACGCGCTGCGAATTCAACCAGGTGCGCTATACGCGGCATTGCACCGCCTCACGCGCGAAGGCTGGATCACCTCCGAGTGGCGCGTCACGGAAAACGGGCAGCGCGCGCGATACTACCGCCTCACCACTGCCGGGCGACGCCGGCTCGTCGTCGAGACGAAGGAGTGGAAGCGTTTGGCCGGCGGAGTCGCACTCATTCTGTCCACGCGCTGAGGAACACTGATATGTGGCGCTGGCTTCGCGACCTCGGTTTTCGTGGACGGGCACTGTTCGACCGGGACGCTGCCGATCGAGAGCTCGACGAAGAGCTCCAGTTTCATCGCTCGATGGACATCGCGTCGCTGCGCGAACGTGGACTGTCGGCGTCGCAAGCAGAGTGGGAGGCAGGACGACATTTTGGCACGCTTGCTTCGGAGGCCGAGCGAGCGCGTGAAGGATGGGGCGTCTCGTTGCTCGAGGAATTGATTTCCGACGCGCGCCACGCGCTGAGACAACTGCGGCGTCGCCCCGGGTACTCCGCGATTGTGCTCGTCGCACTCGGGCTCGGGATCGGCGCGAGCGTATCGCTGGTCAGCGTTGTCGACAGTCTGATGCTTCGTCGCCTGCCCTATGAAAACGCGAGTCGCGTTCAAGCCTTCTGGATGGATGACACGTGGAGCGGTGAAGAGTACGACTTTCTTCGCGCACGCCTCGGCGTTTTCGACCAGATGGCCGTTTTCTCCACCGATGCCGCTCCGTACGCGCCGAGCCCCGGCACGACAGGCGCCACTGTGCTGCCATTCGTGCTGAGCGCCCCAACGTTGTTCGACCTGCTCGGCGTGCATCCGGCTTTGGGTCGGGTATTCGACGCGAACGACGACCGGGCGGGCGCACCACCCGTGATCGTCATCAGTGACCCCGTCTGGCGACAGGATTTCGGCGGTGCGCCGAGCGTCATTGGACATCAGATCGCGCTCGATGGAGAGCTGGTGACGGTGATCGGCGTCATGCCACGCGGGTTCTTCTTCCCGACTCCCGAAATACGCGCCTGGCGCCCGCTCCGGCTCGATCCGGCGAACACGATGTACAAGGTTGGATATCTGACTCTGGTCGCGCGCACGAGACCCGACGCATCCCCGGCCCTTGTGAACGGCGAAGTCCAGCGCCTCGCCAAACTGCTCGGTACCCGCTTCACATATTCGGACGCCGAAGACAAAACCAAAGGCGCGCACGCAATTCCGATTCGCACTTATCTCCTCGGCGACGTGCGGACGCCGCTGCTGCTCTTGCTCGGCGCCGTGGCGCTGCTCTTTCTGATTGCGTGCGCCAATGCGGCGGCCCTGATTCTCGCGCGGACGACCGACCGCGCAGGCGAAATGGCGGTGCGCACGGCGCTC
>JAQBQC010000265.1 GCA_028287205.1 Gemmatimonadota bacterium | reverse complement strand
AGCCGCTCACAATCTCGGATGCGGAGCGCGGCTGGAAGGACGTGGTATGCTGCCACCCCGGGCAGGCGACGCGCATCGCTGCGCGATTCGTGCCCTATACCGGCCAGTACATGTACCACTGCCATATCTTGGAGCACGAGGATCACGACATGATGCGCGCATACATCGTGATTCCTCCGGGCATGTCCATGTAGTACTCGTCAGGTGAGGCGCACGAGGCCGCGGCGCATCGCCGTCGCGATCGCCTCTGTTCGGCTGGTCACGCTGAGCTTCTCGAACAGGTGGGTGACATGGATTTTCACCGTCCCCTCGCTGATCGAGAGCGCCTCGGCGATCTCGCGATTCGCCTTCCCCGCCGCCAGGAGCTTTAGCACGGACATTTCGCGCGGCGTCAGTTGCACCCGCGTCATCCGCTCGGCGAGCTTCGACGCGATCGTCGGTGAGACCCACGTGCGACCCGCGTGCACGGCGCGCACGCAGGCGACGAGATCATGCGGTGTGACATCCTTCAGCAGATATGCTTTCGCTCCGGCGCGGAGCGCGCATTCGATGTCATCATCCGTGTCGTACGTCGTAAGAATGATCAGGACGGCGTCCGGAAACTCACGCCGCACACGCTCGACGACCTGCGCACCTTCGACCACCGGCATGCGAAGATCGATGAGCGCGACATCAGGCCGCTCGCGGCGATAGAGATCGATCGCCTGCCCGCCGTCGCTCGCCTCGGCGACGACCTGCATCCCGGCCTGATCATTCAGTATTTGCGCGACCCCGCTGCGCACTATCGCGTGGTCGTCCGCCAGCAGCACGCGAATCGGCTGATCCACGATCTCCTTCATGCGGTCCAGGCGGCGACGATCTCGGTGGCCGCTCCCGACTCCGTGACGAATGTGAGCGCCGCGCCAATGCGCGCGGCGCGCTCCTGCATACCGACAAGTCCGTAGGCATCCCGCCGCACTCGATCAGGGTCGAAGCCAACTCCGTTGTCCGAGACGACAAGACGGACGGTGCGCGACTCGAGGAACGCCAGCTCGACGCGGACGCGAGTGGCGCGACTGTGCTTCGCCGCGTTCGTGAGTGCTTCGCGGGCGATCCCGGCCAACTCCGCCACCACGCGTTCGTCGACGAAGAATGCGTTCCCCTCGATCCGAAAGTCGACTGTCCACGCGACGTGACGGCCCACGTCTTCCACGACCGCTCGTATTACCTGTGGCAGGGCCAACCCCGCGTTTGGCCGCAACAGTCCCACTGACTGGCGCGCAGATGCCAGACTCTCGACCGCCAGATCACGTACGATATCAAGTGACTTTCCGGCGACCATCCACGCCGGTCCGAGCTTCGTCTCCGCGTCGGCGAGCTGCATTACGATCAGCGCCAGACTTTGCGCGAGCGTGTCGTGAATCTCTCTGGCGAGTGCGTTGCGCTCATCTGCGACCGCTGCCGAGCGCTCGGATTTCCCCAATCTCATCAACTCGAGCGCCAGCGCGGCTTGCGTGGCGAGCGCCTGGACGAGCTCCGCTCGGGTTGTCGTGAGCGGAGTGGATGTTCGAAATTCGAGGCCGAGCGCGCCAACGGGCTGCTTCCCGGCAAATAGCGCGAGCCCGGCTGTCGCCAAATGGCCCATTCGCCGATGCCACTCGAGCGTCTCGAGACGTCGCCAGTCGTGCAACTCGTCCACCGGCAGCCAGGTGAGGCGCCGCGTCGCGAACAGGTACTGAAAGGTGATTTCCGGCGAGATCGGTCCGCGAAAAATCGCTGGATCATCCGGTAGCGGCCCACGCGTCGACACACCGCCGCGCACCGCGCTGTGCAGAATCAGCGTGGAGTTCTCGGCCTCGTACAGGAAAAGATGACCCGTGTACGCGCCCGACTGGCGCACGATCTCCGAGAGCACGTGCGCGAGAAATCCATCGGGCGCTTCCTCGCTCGCGAGGCGATCGAGCGTGCCACGCAGCACGGCATTTGCGCGCGCCAACTCTGCTGCTTGCTGACGCGCTGCTGCTTCCTGCTCGCGGGCGATGGCCGTGTCTTTCGCCTGCTCCGCAAGCCTGGTGATGTGCAGCGCGAGTGTGGCCTGCTGCGTCAACGCCTTCACCAGCTCGACCTGCGCGGCAGTGATCTCGCTCGCCGTGCGGCGCACGCCGAGTCCCAAGTAGCCGACGGGACGGTCGCCGAGGAGCATGGGCGATACGACCACGATGCGATTGCCGCGCCGCCGATGCCATTCCATCACGCCCGGCGCCCGAATGTGCTCGTGCACCTCGAGGTCGGAAAGAATCACCTCGCGCGTCGCGAGCACTCGTGCCCACACCGGCACCTCGCTCGTTGGAAAGACGCCCTCGAAAGGCCGCGCATCATCAACTCTCCCGGAGCCATCATTCCCCAGGATCGCTTCAGTCAACTGAAGGGTCTCTGATGCAGGATCGTAGATGAAGATGCCTCCATCGGCGCAGCGCAACTGCCGCATTGCACAGACGAGCACTTGATGGAGAAATTTCGACAGCTCCGGATTTCCAACGAGCATGTCGAGCGAGCTGCGCAGCGCTTCATTGGCCTTTGCCAACTCCGTCGCGCGTCCCGTCTGTTTGGCTTGCTTCGCGAGTGCGGACATGTGCCGCGCGAGCGCCGCCTGCTGCGCAAGCACCTTCACGAGCTCGAGCTCGGTGGCGGAGATCTCCTCGGGGGGGCGCTGAACAGCAAGGTCGAAGTAGCCCATGAGTTGATCGCCGAGGAGCATCGGTACCATCAGTAGCGTCTTGTTGCCGCGCGCTCTATGCCAGGCGGCCGCTCCTGGCCACCAGTCCTCTGCTTCGAAGTCCATTCTGATGACGATCGTTTCATGCGACGCGCGGAGCAGGCTCCAGCGCGGAGCGCGACTCGATGGAAGCCGATCGCTGAGCTGCGCGAGAACTTCCGCCTGAGCGCCCTCCGCGATCACCGCGCGCCGGAAGATCGTGTCGCCGGCGGGTTCGTGCACATATATGCCGCCATCGCGACTTCTCAGAAATCGCATCGCTTCGACGAGCACCTCATGCATGAACGCGGGAAGCGTCTGTTGTGCGGCAAGGCGGTCGACGGTACGCCGAAGCGCTTCGCTGGCGCGCGTCAGCTCCATCGCCTGATCATGCGCGACGGCGGCGCCTGCGCGCGTCGTGTCATCGTTGCCAGGCGGTTCAACGCAGCCAGCGTCGCGACTGGTCACATCGGGCATCCGGCTATCCTGCCTCGAAAGTGCCCCCGAAGCTTACTGCTCGACGGGACGCTTTGCCTCTGTCGATCGGCCACCTTTTACCATGTCTTTAGTCGTACCCAACGGGATGCACCGTGTCCATCCACGACGGTCGTCTCCGAATAGGCGTGGGGACCCCGTTGTCTTCAGGCCGTCATCGCCCGTTCATCGCTTCCCCGATTCGCCGGGCGCGCACCGGAGTCGTCCGCGCGGCGGTGGGGCGTTTCCTGAGCCGCCGCCGCACGCGCGTGAAAGAGGCGGTTGAGCGCCGACAGGTACGCCTCCGCCGCCGCCACCACGATGTCGACGTGCACCCCATTGCCGCTGTACACGGGGAATCGCTCGCTGCGGAGCACATCGTCGATGTGCACATCCGGCGCCTCGGTCGAGTGCAGCGACTCCTGCGCCCTCCGCTCGCGCACGCGCATGGTGACCTCGCCCACGGCGCTGATCCCTTCGGTCACGGCGGTCACGTCGAACTCCACGAGCTCGCCCGGGTCGCCCACGATGCGATTGATCGCCGCGCACACGGCATCGACCGGTCCGGTGCCCTGGGCCGACTCCGTGCGAACCTCGCCATCCGGTCCCACCAGGCGCACGGTGGCCGTTGGAATGAGCTCCGTTCCGCACGACACCTGCACATGGCGCAGCACGTAAAGCGGTGGTGGCCGGCGCACCTCGCCGACGACCAGCGCCTCGAGATCGCGCTCGTCGACGAGCTTCTTGCGATCTGCGATGTCCTTGAAGCGCGTGAAGACGTGACGGAACTCGTCCTCGGTGAGCTCGTGCCCCATGGACGTGAGTCGCGCGCGCAGCGCGTGGCGCCCCGAGTGCTTGCCGAGGACCAGCGCGTTGCCGTCGAGGCCGACCGTTTCGGCTCGCATGATCTCGTAAGTCATCGGATTCTTGAGCACGCCATCCTGGTGAATGCCCGCCTCGTGCGCGAAGGCATTCGCGCCGACGATCGCCTTGTTCGGCGGCACCGGCACACCGATGATCGCCGCAAGCAGCCGCGACGTGCGCGCGAGCTGGCGCGTCTGGACCTTCGTCGCCATTCCGAAGTGCTGGCCGCGCGTGTGGAGCGCCATCACGATCTCCTCGAGCGCCGCATTCCCCGCCCGCTCGCCTATCCCGTTGATCGTGCACTCCACCTGTCGTGCGCCCGCGCTCACGCCCGCGAGCGAGTTGGCGACGGCGAGGCCGAGGTCGTCGTGGCAGTGCGTGGAGAGCACGACGTCGCGTGCGCCTGGAACGCGTGCGAGGATTCCGGCGATCATCGCCCCGTACTCGTCGGGCATCGTGTAGCCGACGGTGTCGGGAATGTTGAGTGTCGTCGCGCCCGCCTCGATCGCCGCGGCGAGCACCTCGTGCAGGAAGGCGGGATCGGTGCGACCGGCGTCTTCGGGCGAGAACTCGACGTCCGAGCATCGCCCGCGCGCGAACGCGACCATCGTGCGCACGGCCTCGAGCACCTGCGGCCGCGTCATGCGCAGCTTGTACGTGAGGTGAATGTCCGAAGTGGCGAGGAAGACGTGAATGCGCGGCTTCGCGGCGGTCTCGATGGCGCGCCAGCAGAGATCGATGTCCTCGCGATTCGCGCGCGCTAGCCCGCAGATAATCGGACCGTCCGCCGTGCCGATCTCACTCGCGATCGCCTGCACCGCATAGAAGTCCCCGCGAGACGCAGCCGGGAACCCCGCCTCGATGATGTCGACCTGATGCCGGGCGAGCTGTCGCGCGAGTGCGAGCTTCTCGTCGCGCGACATCGTGCACCCCGGCGACTGCTCTCCGTCGCGCAGGGTCGTATCGAACACCCGAACCGCAGTTGCCATGGTTA
>JAQBQC010000239.1 GCA_028287205.1 Gemmatimonadota bacterium | reverse complement strand
GAGTCGGCCGATCTCGCCGAGCTGGCGCGAACGCCGATGATCGTCGTGTGCTCGGGCGCCAAGGCGATCCTCGATCTCCGCGCGACGGCCGAGCGGCTCGATACGCTCGGCGTGCCGGTGCTCGGCTTTCGCACGGCGGAGCTCCCGGCATTCTACGGCGCGGAGAGCGGGATTCCGGTGCAGCGAGTGGACGACGTGCAGACGATCGTCAGCGCGTATCGAGCCCACCGCGCGCTCGGGCGAAGCTCGGCGCTCGTCGTGGTGCAACCGCCGCCGGCGGCGTTCGCGTTGCCGGGCTCGGTGGTCGAGCGTGCTGTGGTAGAGGGGGTGCGCGAAAGTACACGCGCTGGTGTACAAGGATCAGCGATGACGCCGTTCCTGCTCGCGTACGTCGACAAGGCAACCGCGGGCAGAGCGCGTGAGGCCAATCTTGCATTGCTGGAACAGAACGCGGCGCTCGCAGCCTCGATAGCAGTGGCGCTCGCGGCAACAGATTCGCGTTAATCGCCACATCGCAGTGCCGCAGTCGTGCCATTGAACTGTGCGGTAACGAGCGGCTAAAATAGGAAAGACCTTTCGACGTCGGAGGAAGCTCGCCCCATGGCCACGCCCTTCCTGAGTTCCGAGGAGTACGACGAGCGGGCGCACGAGCTCTATAACGAGGGTCAGTACGATGCCGCGCTGGATGTGCTCCGGGAGGGATTGAACCTCTATCCGGAGTCCGTCGAGCTGCACATCGGTGCTGGATTCGCGCGCCTGGCGCGCGAAGAATACGCATGGGCGCGACGGAGCTTCGAGGTCGCGCTCGTGCTCGACGCGCTGCACGAGGAGGCGCTCGCAGGACTCGGCGAGACACTTCTCAAGTTCGGCATGCGCGACGAAGCGCTCAAAAGCTTCCGGAAGATTCTGGATCTCGGCTACGACGACGATCTGGATCTCGTGCTGCAGGTCGGGCGCGCGCTCTTCCGCGAGGAGATGATGGACGAGGCGCGCGAGTTCTTCGAGGTCGCCGCGCGCGAGCAGAAGGATCTTGCCGAGGCGTCCGCGTGCCTGGGCTACGTGAATCACCGCCTCGGCAACGACGACGCGGCGCTCGTGCATCTGCGCCGCGCGCTGCAGCTCGACGAGGAGCACACCGAGGCGCGGATCTATCTCGCGAACATTCTCTACGATCGCGGCGAGTACGAGCCGGCGCTCAACCAGCTCGATCTCACCACGCCCGACGATCACTGGGATGAGCTCGGAATCTGGCGCTTCATCGAGCTCAAGAAGTCGATCTACAAGCTCAAGGATGGCGACGGCGAGCTTCGGCCCTGGGAGACACGCCTGGGCGAGCTCTCCGGCGAGCCCGATGACATCGACGAGATGCTCGCGGACATCGAGCAGCGCGTGCTCGAGCAGGAGGAGGCGCGCGACAAGGGACAGCTCGAGCTGTTCGGCGCGCTGCTCACGGATCTCGTCGAGCGGAAAAAGGAGGACGCGGTCGAGCACAGCATCCTGCTGTCGGATGGCAGCGAGTACATGGGGAGCTGGGAGCACATCGTGCGCGAGATGCGCGACGCGAGCCGGCAGCTCGCGGGCAGGTCGCTGCAGGAGTTCATGTCGAGCGAGGCCCGCCGGGGCTACTCGCTTACGGGCGTAAAGATTCCGACGAGCGATGCCGAGAGCTTCATTCGCGGCAGCGCGAGCGCGGGGCTGTTGCGCATCGTTCGTTGAGCGCACCAGCAGCTAGCGCGGCGCCGCCTCCCGGGGGCGCCGCGCGTGCGTCCGGCCCTCTGATCGATCCATCCACCGTGCGCCGGCTCGTGCTGCCGAACGGGCTCACGGTGCTCCTGCGTCGCGACGACACCGCGCCGGTGGTCGCGATCGTGACGTACGTGAAGGCGGGCTACTTCGACGAGACCGACGACGTGGTCGGCATCGCGCACGTGCTCGAGCACATGTTCTTCAAGGGCACGACGGCGCGACCGGTGGGAGCGATCTCGAAGGAGACGAAGGCGGCCGGCGGCTATCTGAACGCGGGCACGATCTACGATCACACGAGCTACTACACCGTGCTTCCCGCGGCGAGCTTCGCGCGCGGCCTCTACATCCAGCATGATGCATATGCCGATTCCGTGATCGACGCGGAGGAGCTCGCGAAGGAGCTCGAAGTGATCATCCAGGAGGCGAAGCGGAAGGCGGACAATCCGTCCGCCGTCGCGACCGAGACGCTGTTCGAGCTGCTGCACGATGAGCATCGCATGCGCCGCTGGCGCATTGGCCGCGAAGAGGGACTGCGGAAGCTCACGCGCACTGATCTCGTGCGGTTCTACCGCAACTTCTATCGCCCGGCATCGACGATCCTCAGCATCGTGGGCGCGATCGATCTCGACGACGCGGTGCGGCAGATCGAGCGGTTGTACGGATCACTCCCGGACGCGCCGATCGAGCGGCACCCGGGCCCGAGCGAGGCCCCGCACCGCGAGTTTCGTTATCGTGAGCTCGACGGCGACATCACGCAGACGCAGCTCTCTTTCGGCTGGCGCACACCGGGTACGCTGCATCCCGATACGCCGCTGCTCGAGCTCGCGGGAACGATGCTCGGCAGCGGCCGCGGCTCGCGGCTCTATCGCGCCGTGCGAGAGCGCAAGCTCGCGACATCGGTCTCGGCCTCCGACTACACGCCAACCGAGACCGGCGTGTTCATCGTGCATGCGGAGGGCCCGCCCGAGAAAACAGTGGAGGCGGCGCGCAACGTGTGGGCGCAGATCGCCGACGTGCGCGCGAACGGCTTCAGCGACGAGGAGCTGAATCGCGCGCGGCAGCTGCTCGAGGCTCGCTTCGTTCGTCGCCTCGAAACGATGGAGGGGCAGGCGAACTTCCTCGCCGAGTGGGAGGCGCTGGGCGATTGGCAGATGGGGGAGCGCGATCTGGATCGCCTCATGACGGCGACGGCGGGCGAGGTGTCGGACGCGGTGCGTCGACATCTCACCGAGGACTCTGCCGGCGTGATCGTGTATCGGCCGCGCGAGGCGGAGCCCGTCGCGCGCGATGCCGCGGCGATGCGCGCGCTGCTCGGCGGTGCGGGCGCGACACCGCTCGCCGCGGTGCCTGGTCCGTCTCCGGTCGCGGCCGCGAGTCCGGTGCCCGCGCGATTCGAGCGCGAGGAGGGACGCGTGCGCGTATATCGAACCGCGCAGGACGTTCCGATTCTCGTGCTTCGGCGCCCGGGCGCCCCGATCGTGCAGCTCGGTGTGCACCTGGCGGGCGGTGCGACCGAAGAGCCCGCGGCGCTTGCCGGGCTCACATCGATGCTCACGCGCACTTCCGTGAAGGGCACGCGCACACGCTCGGCCGCGCAGATCGCGGAAGACGGCGAGCTGCTTGGCGGCTCCGTGAGCGGAAGCGCGAGCACGGAGAGCTTCAGCTGGGGGATCTCCGTGCCGGCGCGGCACACGGAGGCCGCGCTCGAGCTGCTATCGGACGTCGTGCAGCACCCGACATTCGACGAGCAGGCGCTCGACACGGAGCGTGCGCTCGCGATCGCCGATCTCGAGATGCTCCGCGACGACATGTACCGATATCCGCTGCGCCTGCTCACGTCCGAGGCGTTTGCGGGCCATCCGTACGGCGTGCCGTCGTCGGGAACGGAGGAGTCGCTCGCGAACATTGTCGCGAGCGATGTGCGCGAGTGGCATCGCGCGCGCGTGCTCGAGGGGCCGAGCGTGATCGCGGTCGTGGGCGACGTGGATCCGGACGAGATCGCGTCGGTCGTCGCCGCGCGCTTCGGCGAGATGCGGTGGCGCGAGCGAGAGCCGCTCGCCTCGCCCACGTGGCCGACATCCCCGCTCATGCTCGCGGAGCCTCGAGACAAGGCGCAGAGCGCGCTCGCGCTCGCGTTTCCGTCGCCCTCGCGCGACGACGATGCGCGCTTCGCCGCCGATCTGGTCGCGGGCGTGGCGAGCGGACTCGGTGGACGATTCTTCGATCAGCTCCGCGACAGGCAATCGCTGGCGTACACGGTGAGCGCCTTCACGGCCGAGTGGCGGAGAGCGGGGATGTTCATCTCGTACATCGCGACGTCGCCCGAGAAGGAAGAGATCGCGCGCGCGGGGCTGCTCGCGGAGTTCGCAAAGCTCCGCGACGCGCCGGTGACCGAGGCCGAGCTCGCGCAGGCGAAGGAGTACGCGATCGGCACGCACGCGATCCGCTCGCAGAGCGGCGGCGCGCTGCTCGGAGAGCTCATCGATGCGTGGCTGTTCGGGCGAGGATTGAGCGAGATCGACGAGCACGAGGCACGGATTCGCGCCGTTACCACGAGCGATATGCAGGCGCTTGCAACTCGGTACTTCGTCGAGAGCGCGCTCGTGCAGGCTGTGATTCGCGGAACGGGGCGGCGCGTCTAGCGCGATCGCGTTATTTGCGCGGGATGCGTTGAGCTACGGTGACGCGTTCTCGGAGAGCACGCGAATCGCGCGTGCGAGCGTCGCGGCGGCGGGGCGCACCCGGCCGCCCGGTGCGCGCAATCCGATCGGAGCGCCATAGTCGGCGGCCTCGAACACGATCGCGCCTTTCACGGCACGCCGGCTCGTCGCCCACGCGATCGTTCCCCAGATCGCGCGCGCCTGATTCTGCTCGCCGTGCGCCATCGGCAGCCCGCCCGCCTCGAGCACCCAGTGCTCCTTCGGCTCCGGATAGCTGTTGAGCCAACTGTCGGCGGTGCGCATCCGCGCGTCGAGCGTGGCGGCGCCGCCGAGCCACGGGACGAGCGTGAAGCCGATCGCGTCGACCGGAGACGCGGGCGCCGCGGCCCAGGCGTAGAGGGCGCTGTCCCGTGCGCCGAATCCGCCGACGTGCACGAGCACGC